>JANYGM010000345.1 GCA_025362415.1 bacterium | reverse complement strand
TACTTATGCAGGCAGAACATACCGTACAGATGCCATTGACCTAAAAAATATTGGCTCTCGTGCAGGTATTTTAGGTTTGTTTAATAGACATTGGGGCTGGAGCTACAATGCAGAGTTTGGCTGGAGACCTGCCCCAACAGGCAAAAATTTCTATTTAATGGCAAAAATTGGCTTTACTATTGCTGAAAACCTCAAACATAGAAGAAAAAGTTTCAAAATGGACTGATTTTGAGGTACGAAGTTTGAAGTACGAAGTACGAGATTTGAAGTACGAAGTTTGAAGTATGAAGTACGAGATTTGTATTCATTCACAATTCACAATTTATAATTCATAATTAAAAATTACTTAAAATTCACGCAAAAACGAACATTTCCACAGAAAAAATGTTATTCTTATAGCTCTCAACCACGCTATAAAAATGGACAAAAATACGGATAATATCACAGACAACAACAAAGATAAAAGCACTCAAAACAGCATTCCTACCTCAAAAGTTGCTCGTGCTACACAATTCTTAAAGACTGGCGTAAAAGTAGGTGGAAATTACCTCAAACATTACGCAAAAAAAGCCTTTAATTCTGACCTTACCAAAGAACAACTGCACGCAGACAATGCAGAAGATATTTATGAAGGACTTAGCCAACTCAAAGGTAGCGCACTAAAAGTAGCGCAAATGATGAGTATGGATAAAAATGTTTTGCCAAAAGCCTATTCAGAAAAGTTTACAATGGCACAATATTCTGCACCTCCGCTCTCGTATCCACTTGTAGTGAAAACATTTCAACAGTTTTTCAAAAAAAATCCTACAGAAATGTTTGATACTTTTACTCGTGATGCTGTAAATGCAGCATCTATTGGGCAGGTGCATCTTGCTACAAAAGCGGGCAAAAAATTTGCCGTAAAAGTACAATATCCTGGCGTGGCGGATAGCGTAAAGTCTGATTTGAGAATGGTAAAGCCTTTTGCTAGTGCTATTTTAAATTTGAATGAAAAAGATATTGCGCTTTATATGTCGGAAGTTGAAAGTAAATTAATAGAAGAAACCGACTACGAACTAGAACTTAGGCGTTCTATAGAAATTTCTGGTTTGTGTGCGCACATTCCACACTTGTTTTTTGCGAAATATTACGCTGAATACTCTTCAAAACGTATTCTTACAATGGATTGGTTAGATGGAAAACACCTTAACGAGTTTTTGAAGACAAACCCAACCCAAGAAATACGCAACCAAATTGGGCAGGCTTTATGGGATTTCTATGATTTTCAGATACATACATTGCTGACTGTACACGCAGACCCACATCCAGGCAACTTTTTGTTACGAGAAAATGGCACAGTTGGCGTGATTGATTTTGGTTGTATAAAAGTCATTCCAAAAGCATTTTATAGTAATTATTTTATGCTAATGAATCCCAATTTGCTAAAATCAGAAGAGAATTTGGAAATGATGTTTAGAAAATTGGAGTTTATTGTAGAGGAAGATACACCTGCGCAAAAGAAATTTTTTACTGGTGTTTTCAGGCAAATTATTGAGCTTCTTGGGCGACCTTTCCACCACGAAACCTTTGATTTTAGCAATGAAGGCTATTTTCAAGAGATTTATGAGTTTGGAGAAAGTGTTTCTAAGATGAAAGAACTCAAAGAAGCAAAAGCCGCCAGAGGCTCACAACACACACTTTATATCAATAGAACGTATTTTGGACTGTATTCTATGCTAAGTGATTTGAAAGCCAACATCAAAACCAACAAACCAGCATTTTTGATGACTGATAAATATGAAGAATTTATTTAGGTTTATACATTCAACTCTCCAAAAGTTTTAACTTTTGGAGAGTTTTTTATTAGTATTTTGATGTTTTTTTTGGTAAATTTGCTTGAAATTCTATCAAAAAATCAATGAAAATAATTCCTATTTCCTTCCAACAATCATTATTATTAGTTGATTTTTTAGTAAAAAAAGCAACTAATAATGATACAAACATTTCTGAAACTACTTCCGAAAACATTTCTGAAAAAATCACGTTTTCTGCTCACCATATCCTCATAGAAACAGCTGAAAATCAGAGAATATTAGATTTTCGTTTGCCTATTTGCTTACCAAATTTACCAGATTTTAATGATAAGAATTTAAAGAATAATCTGGAAGATTTTTTAGCTTTCTCTCCTACGCTTGTCGTACTTATTCAGGCAGGACACGCTGCTGTAGGTTATTTTGAAGAAAATGAGTTGGTTTTGCACAAAGTAATTACTCGTTATATGGTGCGTGGCAATGGCAAAGCACAACATACCTACCTAAAAACTCGGGGCAAATCTAAGGCTGGTTCACGCATACGTTTAGCGCAAACATTAGATTTTTTTGAGGAAATCAACCAAAAAATAGATGAATGGGCAATTATTGATGAATGTCAAAAAGTGCTTTATAGTGCTTCTATCCCACTTTGGAATATGCTTTTTGAGTCAAAAGTAGCTCCAGTTTTTGAAAAAACTGATAAAAGGTTACTTAAAATTCCGCTTGATGTAGATATACCCAACCACGCAGAACTTTTGCACATTGGCAAAATGATGCAAGAAGGACAAATTAGATTATTTCTAAATAA
>JANYGM010000316.1 GCA_025362415.1 bacterium | reverse complement strand
ATATTTATAGGAAAATAAGTGTATTTTGTATTCCGCTCCAGCGGAGCGAGATATTTATGACACTATAACTATTTTATAGCCCTTTGATTTATCAAGGATTACGAAAAAAATATAACAAATTAACAATGTCGTTATCTAAGTATTAAAGAAAACTGACTTTGTGCAGTGTTTTAGTTCTACTGATTTACCTCATACTTCATACCTCAAAATGCTTGAAACAGACGAAATAGTGAAAAAAAAGAAGGTTTCTAACAAAGAAGCCTTTTTGCGTGCTTGCAATTTTTGTGCTTATCAAGAGCGTACACAGCAAGAAGTACGCAGGAGATTACACGAGAGTTATATTATCTCTCGTGATGAAGTAGAAGAACTTATTGCACGCCTTATTGAAGAGAATTTTGTCAATGAAGAACGCTTTGCTAAAGCATTTGCAGGTGGAAAGTTTAGGGTAAAAAGGTGGGGCAGAATAAAAATCAAAAATGAATTACGCCTGCGAGGTCTTTCTAATTACTGTATCAATGAAGCTATGAAAGAAATTGAAGAGGAAGACTATATGATTACCCTTGAAAGAATCTTAGAGAAAAAAGCACATTCTATCAAAGAAAAAAATGTAATGAAAAAGAAATATGCTGTGGCTACTTTTGCGCAAAGCAAAGGTTATGAAAGTAACCTTATTTGGGAATTATTAGAAAATATTGATTTGGATTGACATTTTTCGTATTTTTCAAATGCTAAAATATTTTTACAATGTTGGCTTTAATATTAAAATATGCGTTATTTGTAACAATCCAAAACATTTACAACCAAAAATAAAATGAGTATCTTTTATACAGAAATAGCAGCAATTATCACCAACGGGCAGAAAAATACCTATAAAACTATCAATAAAGGTGTTTTGGAAACTTATTGGCTAGTTGGGAAACATATTGTTGAAGAAGAACAAAACGGCAAAAATAAAGCTGAATATGGCAAAAATATTATTGGCTTTTTATCCGAAAAACTTACACAAGAGTTTGGAAAAGGCTACAGTGAAGCTAGTTTGCGTTACATTAGGCAATTTTATATCATTTTCCCAATTTGTCACGCATTGCGTGACGAATTGTCTTGGACACATTACCGTTTTTTGCTGAAAGTAGAAAATCCAAAAGCACGTACATTTTATATCAATGAAAGTATTGATAATCAATGGGATACACGAAGTTTGGAAAGACAAATAAATAGTTTTTATGTGGCAAGGCAAAAACGACTAAGTGCAGACAACGAACATTTTTATATTGATTTGGTTTTTTATAATTATATTTTGAAGTGTTTTGTCTTGATAGACCTTAAAATGGGAAAATTAACGCATCAAGACATAGGACAAATGGATTTTTATGTGCGTATGTGGGAGGATTTGTGTAAAACAGAAGGTGATAACCCAACTATTGGCATCATTTTGTGTAGCGAAAAAAATGATATTATTGTTAAATATTCCGTTTTAGAGAATAATACGCAACTTTTTGCCTCAAAATATATGCTTTATTTACCCACAGAAACAGAACTAATGAATGAACTATCTCGGGAGAAAAATTTTATTGAAACGGAAGAAAACTTTAAGAGGATTTCCTATGAAGAAAAACTTGAAAAACTTAGAAAAGAGATTTCTGAAGGAAGATTAGGCGAAAAAGAAGAATTAGATAGAAAACGAGAAATATTAGAAATTAGGAGAAAAGAAAGGCTTAGAAGATATAACGAAGGATTTAGCAGAGATGACAACGACTATCCTTCACTTGTTTGACCCAAAAAATTAAACTTGTTTTTCTCCTAAAAATATGCTTTATTTGCAGAATAAAACGTATTTTTCAAAAATCACAATTACTAAAAAATGGAATATTTAGATGGACTCAATGAGCCACAACGCCAAGCAGTCGTTAATACAGAAGGTCCGCTAATGATTATTGCAGGCGCAGGCTCAGGCAAAACTCGTGTGCTTACCTACAGAATAGCCCATTTAATCTATCAGGGCGTTGATTCTTACAATATTTTAGCCCTTACTTTTACCAACAAAGCAGCCGCAGAAATGCGTACTCGTATAGAAAAAGTGATAGGAAATGAAGCAAAAAATATTTGGATGGGAACTTTTCACTCTATTTTTGCTAAAATTTTACGTTTTGAAGGGCATCATATTGGCTATACAAGTGATTTTTCTATTTATGATACAGACGACTCTAAGTCGTTGATTAGAAGTATTGTAAAAGAACTTAATCTTGATGACAAACTCTATAAAGCAAGTTCTGTTTTTAACCGTATTTCTGCCGCAAAAAACCGCTTGGTTTCCTTTAAAGAATATAATTCTAACCCAATTTATAAAGCTGATGATGAGAGTTTTCAGCGTCCAGAAATAGGCAAAATCTATCAAATTTACCAACAACGTATGTTTAAGGCAAATTCTATGGATTTTGACGACTTACTTTTTAACACAAATGTGCTTTTTCATAATCATTTGGACGTTTTGAACAAATATCAGCATAAATTTAAGTATGTAATGTTAGACGAGTTTCAAGATACCAATATCTCGCAATACGTCATTACAAGGCTGCTTTCATCTGTTCATCAAAATATTTGTGTCGTGGGAGATGATGCCCAAAGTATTTATGCTTTTCGTGGTGCAGATATTCAGAATATTTTGAACTTTGAAAAAGATTATCCACAGCTCAAAACCATTCGTTTAGAACAAAATTACCGCTCCACAAAAACCATTGTACAAGCTGCAAACTCTGTTATTGCCAAAAATCAAGCACAACTCAAGAAAAATGTTTGGACTAGCAATGGCGCAGGCGACCTCATAGAAATCATTAAATCTTCTTCCGACAACGAAGAAGGCAGAATTGTGGCGCAGGGAATTTTTGAAGAAAAAATGCTCTCACAAACCCAAAACAAAGATTTTGCTATTTTGTACCGTACAAATGCGCAATCTCGTTCTTTTGAGGAAGCATTAAGAAAATTAAATATAAAATATAAGGTTGTTGGCGGACAGTCGTTTTATCAGCGTAGAGAAGTAAAAGATGTAATTGCTTATTTGCGTTTTACACTCAATCAAAATGATGAAGAAGCCTTCAAACGCATTATCAACCTGCCAAAACGTGGCATTGGTGATACTTCACTAGCCAAACATTTTGTAGCCGCCAACGACAATATGGTTACACTTTGGGAGGTTTTGGGCAAAGCGCAAGTGTTCGTAGGCGCACGAGCGGGCATTGCTATCAGTAATTTTGCGGTGTTGATAGAAAATTTTAAAC
>JANYGM010000287.1 GCA_025362415.1 bacterium | reverse complement strand
TTAATGCTCACACAAGATAACCTAAAAAATCTCCTCCTACATCTTCAGTTTACAGAAGAAAAAAATCAGGTTTTTATTAAAAATTTCTCCCAAAACGCTTTTCTAAAAGTTGATTTTAATACAAAAGAACTCATTTATCCTGAGATTTTTGGAATGATTATCAATGAACGCCAAACTTGCAATTTTTCCCAAAATGAGAATTTTGTCGTTTTTGAGTGTGTGCATAGGCTTTTAGAGAAAGGCTACAAACCTGAACACATAGAACTTGAGCCAAAATGGAAACTTGGACGTGGCGCAAGCGGTGGAAGAGCAGATATTCTGGTCAAAAATCAAGAAAATAACCCTCTGCTACTTATTGAATGTAAAACTGCAGGAAAAGAATTTACCAAAGCGTGGAAAGATACCCAGCAAGATGGTGGGCAACTTTTTAGCTACGCCCAACAGATACAGGAAACACAGTTTTTATGCCTTTATGCGACTGATTTTGATGTTAAAAATCAAATTATCATCACAGAACAGCGCATTATCTCGCATAAAGACAATAAAGATGTGTTAGCAGAAGACATAAAGCTCAAATCCTTTGCAAAAGCACAAAACTTAAAAGAAAGAATTGAAGTCTGGAAAAACACCTACAAAACTGAAAGCACAGAAAGTGGTATTTTTGAGGAAAATATACGAGCCTACCAAATTGGAAAAGATAAATATACTTTAGATTTTGATACAAAACCGCTTTCTTCTATTGATAAAAAAGGGCTTTACCACGAGTTTAGGACTATTTTGAGGACTTACAACGTATCTAGGCGTGAAAATGCCTTTGACGTACTTGTCAATCTTTTTATGTGTAAAATTATTGACGAAAAAGAAAACAAAAATGACCTAAAATTTTTTTGGAAAGGTATTGCCTACGACAATTATTATGACCTCGTGGATAGGCTACAAGGCTTATATCAAGAGGGAATGAGGCGTTTTTTAGAAGAAGATATTTTGTATGTCAGCAACGAGCAAATTGATAATGCTTTTTGGACAACAAAAAGCAACAGAAATGCCACCAAAACACGTATTAAAGAAATTTTTAGAGAATTAAAATTCTTTAAAGGGCTTGATTTTGAGTTTGTGAAAGTCCATAATAAGAAAGGATTTGATAAAAATGCTAAAATTCTTATTAAAATCATTCAAATGTGGCAACATATCCGCATAACGACCCAAAACCAAAATCAGTTTCTGGGGGATATGTTTGAGTATTTCTTAGATAATGGCATCAAACAGACAGAAGGGCAGTTTTTTACGCCCATTCCTATTTGTAAATTTATTATTGCAGCTTTGCCTTTAGAACAGAAAATAAAAGATAAATCAGAGCCACTCAAAGCCATTGATTATGCTTGTGGGGCAGGGCATTTTTTGAATGAATACGCCTTAGCCATAAAACCATTGGTAGAAAAACACAAGCAAAACAGCGTTAGTGATTATCATAAGCAGATTTTTGGAATAGAAAAAGAGGATAGACTCGCCAAAGTTGCTAAAGTGTCTGCATATATGTACGGACAGGACGCTATTGAAATTATTGATGATGATGCACTTGTTTCTAATCCTAAAATCAAAGAACAGACTTTTGATGTGTTGATTGCTAATCCGCCGTTTGCTGTAACTGATTTTTTGACCACTTTAAACGAACTGGACGAAAAAGAAAGTACAAAATTTGAGCTTTTCTCTGAAGAAAGTAGAAATTCTAATAATATTCAATGTTTCTTTTTGGAGCGTGCAAAGCATTTACTTGCCCCTGATGCCGTTACAGGCGTGATTGTACCTACATCTGTGCTTTCCAACGCAGATACTATGCACACGCAGACACGAGAAATTTTACTGAAATATTTTGACTTCGTGAGCCTTGTGGAGCTTGGAAGTGGCACTTTTGGCAAAACTGGTACCAATACAGTCGTGCTTTTTCTCAAAAGAAAATCCCAAAATCCAGAACAAGCTGAACATTTTTGGAACAGAACGCAGGATTATTTTGAAAATCCAGCAGACGAGATAGAAGCAAATGGAGGCGTTTATCAGGATTTGCACGTACTTAAAAAATATTGCGAACACATAGAAATCTCTGTTGAAGATTATCAAGCGTTTTTGATGCTAACTGTCCAAAATTTTGAAACTTTTGAGAAATTAGGGAAATATGAAATTTTCAAAGATTACAAACAAGATTTTGATAAAAGTACAGAAATTGTAAACCTTCAAAAAACACCTGTTTTTAAGAAAAAATCACCTACAGAACAACAAACAGAACTAAACCAACGACTTATCAAGTATTTGCATAAAATAGAAATGCAGAAATTTTATTATTTTATGCTTGCCTACCATAATCCGCAAAAAGTGCTTATTGTAAAAAGTCCGCAAGACAATAAAGAACAAAAGCAGTTTCTGGGCTATGAATGGAGTGCGTCCAAAGGCAATGAGGGCATTCAATACAATGGCGGTGATACAGTTTATGATATACAAACGCCACTTTTTAACCCAAACAACAGAGACGACCAAAGTAAAATAAGTTTTTTGATACAACAGAATTTTCAAGGCAATAGCCAACTTTCGGAAAGTTCTGAACCGTTTTGCACTTACACGTCACTTGTGGATATGCTGGATTTTTCAAGGAAAGATTTTAATAAGGCTATTTCTTTGAATAATAAAAAGAAAACGAATATTGAAAGTAAATGGGATTTGGTGAAGTTAGAAAATTTGTGTGAAATTGTAAGAGGTGTAACTTATCCTAAAAATGAAGAAATGAATGAAGCAACAGACAATATTGTTCTAACGTCTGATAATGTAACTGTTGAAGGCTATTTTGAATTGAATAAACAAGTTTTTATTAGTGAGAAAGTAAAATTTGATGAAAATAAAAGGCTAAGAAAAAACGATATTTTTATGTGTTTTGCAAGCGGAAGTAAAACACATATAGGTAAAGTTGCCTTTATTGATAAAGATACGACCTACTTTGCAGGCGGATTTATGGGAATTTTGAGAGTATTTGAAAATAAGATTTACTCTAAATTTCTGTTTGAAATGCTAAATTTAGAGATATTTAGAAATGTTATAAGAGGTGAAAGTTCAGGTTCAAATATAAATAACCTTTCAAGTACAATAAATCAAGTCAAAATTCCTCTTCCTCCGCTTGAAGTGCAAAAGCAAATAGTAGCAGAATGTGAGGCAATAGATATACAAGTGAGCAAAGCAAAACAGCAAACAATAGAGAATAAACAAACTATTGAGGAGAAAATAGAAATTGCTTTTGGTCAATATGACACAAAAAAACTTTCGGAATTTTGCTTTGTCAATCCTTCTAAAACGGAAATCAGAAACATTGACGAAAACACATTAGTTTCTTTCGTGGAAATGGCATCAGTAAGTAATGAAGGTTTTATAGCCACAAAAGTAGCTAGACCTTTGAAAGATTTGAAAAAAGGAAGTTATACATATTTTGCTGAAAATGATGTAATTATAGCTAAAATTACGCCTTGTATGGAAAATGGTAAATGTGCGTTAGCGACAGGTTTGAGCAATAATTTGGGAATGGGAAGTTCTGAATTTCACGTTTTTAGAGCTAAAAATAAGGCAGGAATATTAAGTAAATATATTTTTATTTTGCTCAACCGTGAAATTGTCAGAAAAGAAGCTGAAAAAAATATGACAGGTGCAAGTGGACACCGTAGAGTGCCTGCTAGTTTTTATGAGGATTTCAAAATCCCTGTACCACCTCTTTCTGTTCAAGAGGATTTAGTAAAAGAGATAGAGATTTTGGAGCTACAAATAACTGAAAATCAGCAAATTATTAGCACTGCAAGCCAGCAAAAGCAAGCGGTAATGAAAAAATATTTGTAAGGTTTTATGATGGGTTTCATATTTTTTTGAAGATAAACAATCATTCCAAACACTAAAAAAATATGGTTTGAGTGCAGAAGAGATTGGTTTTATAGAAAGTATGATAAAGCCAATGAAATAAAATGTTGCCCCTAAATCCCAAAG
>JANYGM010000221.1 GCA_025362415.1 bacterium | reverse complement strand
AATACTACCAACCAGAATTATTAGAAATTTTAGAAGAGAAAATGAAAAATTATTTTGAATAGGTTTTTATTGTGGTGAAATGATAATTAAATTTCATTTTATTTGAAAGATGTGGTTATTTTTGTTATGTTTGTGAAGATACAAACAAAGCAACAACAACTTAATATCACCCATTTTTTAAAGCAAAAAAATGTTTTCAAATGCCTTATGAATATAAATAATCCCATTCTCAATAATCCTTACCTAGAACCGCTCCTACATTACGACACAGACAGTGAAGGAAGCTTAGATTACACAAAACCTTGTTCAGGACGTAGAATATTTAAAACAGATGCAGGGGTTATTCCTGTAAAACAAACTGGACAAAAGCAAGTTTTTGATACAAACCAAACCGCACAAGCATATAATGCACACATTATTAACCTGTGCCGCAAAGAAATTGGCGTTTGGCGAACAACCAACTACCCAAACACAACAAGAATTACCAAAGAACTTCTTACTTTTTGGTTTAATAATCCTGAAAGATTAGTTACAAAGAAATTGTTTTTTGCACAACAAGAAGCAGTTGAAACCGCTATCTGGCTCAATGAAGTAGCAGAAAAATCTAATGTCGGGCAACATATCCTAAATTTACTACGCAACGGACAACAAACCGTAAGCAATAACCCAACAGACCAATTGCCTAGAATAGCATTCAAAATGGCAACAGGCTCTGGAAAAACCGTTGTAATGGCGTGCCTAATCTGTTATCATTATTTCAATAGGCAAGAATATAGAAATGATGTCCGTTTTGCTGATTATTTTCTTATTGTAGCACCTGGCATTACTATCAAAAGCAGGTTAAGTGTTTTATTCGTGGATACAAAAAATAAAAATCCAAGAGATATTGAAGACTATTACCGCATTCGTGCATTGATACCGCCGCTTTTTGAAGACCGCTTGCAAAACCTTAATGCAAAACTCATTATTACAAATTATCATACCTTTGAGCCAAAACTTCTGCAAGGCAATAAAAAAAGTCCTTTTGATGGAAAAACGGATTTGAATGGTAAAAAAATAGATACAGGAAATAAAGAAGATTTCGCACAAGTCATAAAACGAACCCTCGCAAAATTCAAAATGAACAGTAGAGTTTTGATTTTGAATGATGAAGCACATCATTGTTATTTGCCAAAATCTAAATCAAAAACTACTGATAGTGACGGAGACGAAAATGCAAGAGCAGCCGTTTGGTTTAGTGGGATACGAGAAATAGCCAAAAAGTTTAAACTTAAAGCCGTTTATGACCTCTCGGCAACGCCTTATTATTTGACAGGTTCAGGATATAACCCATATAGCTTGTTTCCTTGGGTAGTGACAGATTTCGGACTTATAGAAGCCATTGAAAGCGGATTAGTCAAAATTCCTTTCTTGCCAGAAAGTGACAACTCACAAGAGCTAACAATGCCCGTATTACGCAACCTATACGAACACGTAAAGAAAGATTTACCCAAAAAAGGACAAAAAACTCAAAAAAGAGAGGCTGGCGCAGGGGGTGATAAATTACCAGAAGTTGCGCCAAGATTGCCACAACTCGTCAAAGGGGCACTAGACCAATTCTATAACCACTATGTAGAATACTATAATGGCATAAGAAAACAAAATGAAGAAAAAGCTAATATCTTTTCTGCACCACCTGTGTTTATTGCCGTTTGCAATAATACAAGTGTTTCTAAGGAATTGTATAAATACATTGCAGGATATGAATTTGAAACAAAAGACAACGAAATAATGGTCGTGCAAGGCGTAAAAGATTTGTTTTCTAATTATGACCAAGCCACCAACAAACCACTAAGAAAACCACCAACATTGCTTATTGATAGCTACGCACTAGAAAATAGTGAGCAAATCAATGACGACTTTAAGAAAATATTTGCTACAGAACTTGAAAGATTTAAAAAAGATTATGCCCAAATCAATGGACAAGGAAGCACGGATAAAATTTCTGATGCCGAAATCTTAAGAGAGGTCGTGAATACAGTGGGACAACAAGGCAAATTAGGCGCACATATCCGTTGTGTCGTTTCTGTTTCTATGCTTACAGAAGGCTGGGACGCTAACACAGTCACCCATATTATGGGACTTAGGGCGTTTGGCTCTCAACTACTCTGTGAGCAAGTCGCAGGAAGGGCGTTGCGTAGAATGAATTATACTTTACAAGGATACGACAAAGATGGGCAAATCACTAACGACAAACGCAAAACCGTTATTGAGAAATTTCCACCTGAATATGCACATATCATTGGCATTCCTTTCAAAATGTTTAAAGGAGGGCAAACAGAAACACCACCCCCACCAGAAGACAAAACGCATATTACAGCCATTGAAGACAGAAAAGCAACAATGGAAATTACTTTTCCTAACGTAACAGGATACCGTTTGGAAAATATAGACGACAAAATAACCTATGATTTCACTAACCTTGAAGACTATGAAATTGATGGTACCAAATTTCCTACAGAAACAATTATGGCTAGCCCTATTGCTGCAACAGAGGAAAAACTAATAGTAACAGCAGTATTAGAGAAACGGGAGCAAGAAATTATCTTTCTTATCACAAAAGAACTCATTAAATATCATTTTAGTGATGACGAAAGCAATCCCTATTTCTCAAAATTTAATAACCTCAAAAATATTGTGCAAGATTGGTACAACACAAAAATTGTATTGCTTAATATCTCTGACCAGCGGTTTAAAAAATTACTCTACTTTGATAATCCAAAGAAAATAGTTGACCATATTGTACGAGGCATCAACACACAAAATAATACTACACAACATATTCGCCCCGTATTTAATCACTACAACAAATTCAGTAGTACGCAATACGTAAACGGAAATACAATCAAAGAGGTCTATACCACCAAAAAAAGCCACATCAACTATGTCGTAATGGATAGCGGTTGGGAAGGAATTTGTGCCAAAACATTAGAAGAAATTGATAGCGTTGTCGCCTATGTCAAAAATCAATTCTTAGGATTTGCTATTCCATACACCAAAGACGGAAAAGATAGAGAGTATTTCCCTGACTTTATTGTGCGTATCAAAAATAAAAATGGTGTGGAGAAAAACTTAATCATTGAAATTTCTGGTATGAGCCAAGATAAAGCAGAGAAAAAATGGTTTGTGGAAAACCGCTGGTTGCCTGCCGTCAATGCCCTAAAAGAAAAACATAAGTATCCAGAATGGCATTTTATTGAAATAGCTAATGATATTAGAGATATAAAAAATCAACTCATCAACCTTATTGCGCAAATATAAATAAGATAACGACATTGTTAGTTTGTGTTCGTGGGGTATAAAACCCCACGTTATTGATTTTTTTAGCTAAAAATATGTTTGAAAATCAGTAGCGCAGGGTTTTATACCCTGCGTCTTGAAAATACCAATTTGCAATGTCGTTATCTAAATAAAAATAAATTTACGCCATTGATTGTGTTGGTGTTGTTTGTGAAGACACAAACAACGGTAGTAAAATTTGGTAGTGAGTTCGTAAAATTTGGTAGTAAGTTCGTAAA
>JANYGM010000151.1 GCA_025362415.1 bacterium | reverse complement strand
GGGAGTTTTGTCCCCCTCCTTTTCAAGGAGGGGTTAGGGGTGGTTTTGATATTTGTTTGTGCTAAACGTTTGATAATCAAGTAATAAAAACTCTAATATAATGGACTTATGAGGAGTTTATAGTTTTTAGTGCAAAAGTAGTCCTTTCTTATGAAAACACCAAGAAATCTGTGTAAAGAAATCTTTGTAAGGTTGTGGTTTATTATGTTGCTAAATTCGTATCTTTGTAGTAATTTTGATAGAAAAAAGTTTCTTTTGAGAGATTTAGGAGTATTTTTTGTATTTCTATGTCTTCTCTGTGCCTATGTGGTGAAAACAATAAAACAATACTGATACTAATGTTTTTTGTGGTGTAGGAATTATTGATATTTAAAGTGTTGATAATCAGCAAATTGAAATTATATCAAAATAGACAATGGGCATGCCCCATAGCCGTCAGGCTAAGTCTTCAATACATCATTGAGAGAAGATTTAGCTTGTTTTTTAGCTTTCTTTTTTTCTTTTTTAGCAAGTGTTAGAAAATCTTTAAATATTGCTTTCAGTAGTGCTTTTAAAGTGGTCATATCTCCCTGTCTAAGGCATTTCCAGATTTTTTTGAGTTTTTTTTTACTATTTTATAAGCTTTCCACTCACTTAACTCAAAATCAGCTTTTTTTTGCATAAAAGCCTTAAATAAAGTTTGTAAATGCCCTATCAATAAACTGAAATATTCTCCGAAAAGTATCATCTGAGGCTACACCATTAGACAAAATAAGGTATTGACGTAGCCACACAATATTATCATCTGCCCAAGATTTAATGCTTACATAGTCATCACAACCGCAAATTGTAGCACAGATGCTTATAAATATGATTTCCGGCAAATCATGTAATTTCTTACGAGAAAGGCGAAAATCAGGTAATTTTGAAAAACTTTCTAACAAATATTCCATTTTCTAAGAGTGTTTGTGACACAATAATAAAGAAAAAAATCAATATCTGAAATATTTTTAATGCGGTTGCCCTGGCCTATGTGGTGATACTATTTTTTCTGTATTCTATGTTTTCTCTGTGCCTATGTGGTGAAAAAAGCAAAATAAATTTGTTTTTAGATTTAAAATTATTACCTTTGCACTCCAGTCTTGAAAAAATGACGCTTTGAGGCAGGTTTAAAAATTAAATTAGGCGTTCAACGTGGTTTTAGAAATTCTTTCAGAAAATCTATACACTACAAAAAACAAAACAATGAGTCAAACTCAACAAAAAATCCGTATTAAACTGAAGTCTTATGACCATAATTTGGTTGATAAGTCGGCAGAAAAAATTGTAAAAGCAGTGAAAGCTACTGGCGCAATGGTGAGTGGTCCTATTCCACTTCCAACAAAGAAAGAAAAATTTACTGTTTTGCGTTCTCCACACGTAAACAAAAAAGCAAGAGAGCAATTTCAACTTTGCACGTACAAACGTCTGATTGATATTTTTTCTCAAAGCCCAAAAACAGTAGAAGCCTTGATGAAACTAGAAATTCCTAGCGGAGTTGATGTAAAAATCAAAGCTTGATAAGTAGTCCCCAAACCCCCAAAGGGAACTTTAATACAAGTAAAATTGTATTAAAGTTCCCTTTGGGGATTTAGGGGCTATTTCTTTGGAAATATTAATTATTTTGTTTAAGATTACTTTTGTTATCATTTTGTTACTGTACACTCTTTGTTATTAGTGGTCTGTAACATAGTGGAACGGAGGTCTGACCACTAATAGAGATTTTTGTTTCGTAAGGTGGAAACAGCTAATACCACAAAAATGAATAATGCGCTCAAATTTATTTTTTTAGTGCTTGTTCTCGCTTTGCAAGTTCCCAAGCAGTAAAAAATATAAAACGAGCTATCTTTTCTACTTTCGGAAAGATAATTTTTTCTGTATCATCACTTGTTTGGTGGTAGTCGCTAGTTGAGCCGTCGTGGTAAAAAAGTATAGGAATTCCTTTTTCAGCAAAATTATAATGGTCAGAGCGAAAATAATAAGATTCTTTATCTTCGTATTCTAATTGCATATTTTGGTAAGTTTTACTTATATCTTGACTTAATTTTTTAAGATTTTTGTTATAATTTGCACCAATCAGATACACTTTTCCTATATCATCTTTTGTATTTTCTTGCCTGCCAATCATATCCATATTTAGATTTGCAAACGTTTTATCCAATGGGAAAATAGGATTTTTAACATACACTTTTGAGCCAAGCAAACCCATCTCTTCTCCACTAAAAAAGATAAAAACAATACTTCTACGTGTTTTATGTCCATTTTTAGCAGCCATTGCAAAGGCTTTTGCAATTTCTAAAAGTGCGGAAGTACCTGAGGCATTATCATTAGCACCGTTGTAAACTTTTCCATTTTCTTTGCCTAAGTGGTCGTAATGGGCAGAAAGTACCAAATACTCATCTTTTTTATCTGTTCCTTCTATCCAAGCAATAACATTTTCTGTGTTTATCTCGTCTCCAATACGATAATGTTGAAAGTAAGTTTCTTGCTCTTGAAAAATAATAGGTTTTAGTTTCATTTTTTGCAGTTGTGTAGCAATATACGTAGCTGCTTTTTTTTGTCCTTGCTCGCCTGTTTGCCTTCCCTCTAAGCTGTCAGAGGCTAGTATGGAAAGATGCTTTTTGAGAGTTGTCTTCAAAATTGCTTTTGAATATAACAAAGCAACTGGGTCTGCTTGTATTTCGTTGTTTTGCCCAAAAATATCATTTACAAAAAGAAATATGATTGCAAAAACTAAATTTAAGTTTTTCATTGGATTAAATTATTTGCTGAAATTACGCAAGGTTAGTAATTATTTCTATTGGTAAACTTACGAAAGATAAACTTAAACAAAAAAAAAGGAAAATACTTGCTGAGTTAGATTGTATTTGGTGTCAAGTAGGAACACCTGACAACATAAGAATTTATTTAAAAACAGGTTACCAATCTTTATAAACAACATTTTTCCAATCTTTTACATACTCACGTAACTCTTGTGTAGGGTTCTTACCTACATAAATACTGCAGTCTGTTAGGTTTTTGAGTTCTTTTGGCAAAGAAACTAATAGATTGTTTGCTAAATATAAGTTCTTCAACTTTTCTAATGCTATAATACTTTCAGGTAAAATTGCAAGTTGATTATTTAACAGAACTAAATCCGTCAAATTCTTTAGCTCTCCAATACTTTCAGGTAAAAAAGTAAGTTGATTTCTTGATAGATATAATCTTTCCAATTTTTCTAATTCTCCAATACTTTCAGGTAAAAAGGTAAGTTGATTGTCGTTTAAATCTAATGTTTTTAAGTAATTCAATTCTGTAATACTTTTAGGCAAAAAGGTAAGTTGATTGTTGTTTAAATCTAAATCCTCTAAATATTTCAATTTCCCAATATTTTCAGGCAAAAAAGCAAGCTGATTATGTTTCAAATATAGTTTTTGTAGTTTTTTTAAATTTCCAATACTCTCAGGCAAAAAAGAAAGTTGATTTTCT
>JANYGM010000129.1 GCA_025362415.1 bacterium | reverse complement strand
TTAATTTCCTAATTTTAGGCAGTAATATTTATTACTTGCGTGCATATTTCAAAACATAAAATATAACTAACTATTATGGAAATAGGAGGAAACATTAGAAAACTGCGTGAATTTCGGGAATATTCGCAAGAATATGTGGCTAAAAAACTCAAAATTACACAAGGAGCTTACAGTCGTATGGAGAATGGAGAGATAGATGTACCGTTTTCTAGGATAGAAAAAGTGGCTGAAGTGCTGGAGATGCCTATAGCTAAATTAGTTGGTTATGATGATAAACAAATGATGACAAATTATATTACTCAAAGTAATAATTTTACTACCAATGGTAATATTCTAAGTAATAAATTATCCGTAGAAGAGCTAACAAAACAGTATGATTTGCGTATTTTGTCCTTAGAAAACGAAATAATACGTTTACATTCGTTGCTAGAAAAAGCATTATTGCGCTAAAAATATAAGAACAAAAAAATCCCTTTGAAATTATCAAAGGGGTTTGTTGTCAAACGAAAACACTTGACAACACAAGAACGGCTTTTTTAAAGTTGTTTTTTTGCTTCTCCAAGCAAATAATCCAAAACGGTGATTAGTTTTGGTAAATCATAAATATCAAATCCTATGATGTTTTTAGTAACATTATCACCTTCTAATTTGGCAAATTCCCACATTTTCCCTGTCGTCACTATCCCCAAAATAGTGAAGTTAGGTTTTGTATTAAGTTTCTGACAAGCAAGCATTTGCGCTATACATTGCGCCCATCCCTCCACAAAGTTATCAGCTTTCGCCTCTACTGTCGTTATAATAGGGTAAGAAAGAATTTCGTATTGTCGTTGGTCAAGTGGGGTAAACATAAAATCAGGCACGCCACACAAATCCTCATCATATTTAATGGCTTGATGTGTCCACATATTGATGTCTTTGAAGTACATATTATGCCAGACATAACGTAAAATAGGTGAAACAAGGTTTTCACAAGCATAAAATTCGTTGCTACGGTAAGCCTCAAGATTATGATATATTTCTTCTTGCAGAGATATTTTTATGGTGAGTTCTGGTAAATCTGGTATAAATTTGTCAGAATTGACTACAATTTGAGGGTGTTTTGCCTTCAAAATAGTTAAGTTTTTATAATCCGTAAATGCCATAATGGTAATTTTTTAGTATTTTTTTCAAAGTTTTTTATCTTCTGTTTGTTATTTCATTTGATTAAAAATCCATTTATTTCTTGTTTAATTTCTTTTGCAAGTTACCAAAATAGAAAGAAAATACAATTTCATAACAGAAAAACTGTATTTTTGTATCAAAATTTATCCTAATAATATTATGGCAAAAAAGCAAAGAAAAGAAATCAAATATGCAGAAGCAGATTTAATTAAGTTGTTCAACCTCAAGCGTTTGGTAGGAAATGAAGAACATCCTCTTATGATAGAATGGACAAATATTACTATACCAATACTTGATGAATTTGAAAAAAATAGTTTTGATAAAATATTAAAAAAAGCTAAAAAAAATATTGAAGGCTGGAATGAGGAAGAATTAAAAGTAAAATTCATAGCGACAGTAGTAGATTTGGGGTATTTGGAAGAAGATAACGAAAGATACAAAACGTATTACGAAAGGGAACTTTTTACAACTATCAATGATAATTATTTGTATCTCAAAGCTGATTTTATGATTGCAGAAGGCATTTTGGATAAGCCAAGCACGCCCTATTTTTATTTCCAAGAATATAAAAAACTAAAAGACCCCAGTGGCGACCCTGTGCCACAATTATTGGAAGGTTTTTTGATTGCACAAGACAAAAATAAAAACGGAAAACCTTTGTATGGTTGTACAGTAACGGGCAAACTTTGGGATTTTTTTATTTTAGATGATAAAACTTATTGCATTTCAAAATCTTATGTTTGTACTGATAAAGAGGATTTATTGGAAATAATAGCCATTTTACGCAAATTTAAAGAGATTTTGGAAACAAGATTGTTAATTTGAAAATAATTGAAATAAAAAAAATATGGAAAATACACAAATAAAGGCGGTGATTACCACTGTGGCAGTCATTGGGGGCGGAAGTTGGGCTACAGCTATTGTCAAAATCTTATCTGAACAGAATTTACAGATACATTGGTGGTTACGCAACACCAAAGATGCCGCTTTTATACGCAAATTTAACCAAAATCCTAGTTATTTGAGTGATGTAGAGATAAATCCTGACAAAGTAACCGTTACAACGAGTATT
>JANYGM010000115.1 GCA_025362415.1 bacterium | reverse complement strand
TTTTGGACGAAGACCCAAAAACAGCAGAAATAATGTCAAAAATCTTGCTTTTAGCCAAAGACAACGAAATCCAAGACCCCACTATTTTGAGCCAACTGAAATAATTTTGAGTTGTGAATGAATACAAAAAGCTACTTTAAGAATTTTAAAGTAGCTTTTTTTTAGATTTGAAATGTTATAAAATTCCTGCAAAACGAGCATCTATTTGGGCTATTTTTTTGAAGAATGCTTCTGTTCTTTCTTCGTGTTTCAGTTCTCTTTCTTTGAGCAATGTTATTTCTTTTTGGAGGTCTTCATTTGCTTTTTTCAAATCTTCTGCTTTTGCTTCAAAAGGTTTAGCAACAGTTCTTTTATCCCACATTACTAAAGCTATCATTCCAAAAATACCCGCAAGTATAGTAAGCGTGTACATTGATTGTGTATCAAAACGCTTATCCACACCATCAAAGCGTTTATCCAAACCTTTGATTTCTGTATTGGTAACGGCTTGCTGCTTAGCAAGTTCCACTAATTGCTTATTGACTTCTGTCATTTGCTTAGTGAACTCTGCTTGCTGTTTGGCAAGTTCTGTCATTTGTTCTGCAAGTTTATCCATTTTATCTGTTTGTGCCACCAAAGGCAAACTGACGAAAGTCAGTAAAATAAGTATTAAAAGTATATTTTTCATTCTTTTGTTCCTTTTGATGTGTAATATCTATGCAAATATAACCCAAAAACTTAGTAAAACAAACTAGCCCTTAAAATCCTACTTTTGGAGTTTTAAGGGCTAGTTTTAAGGAAATAAAGGATTTTTATGGGATAACGGTAATGCCTGTAGCTCCCGCATCATCTAGTCCTACACCACCATCTAGAGTTACAATAATCCCATTTTTCCAGTATTTTGCACCTGTACTTGTCTTACCAGCAATATATACGTTTGTACCAATAACTGCAATTACACCAGGTATTTGGTTGCGTGAATTTGCTTCAATTTCTAGTGTAGAACTAATCTCATTTTTCCAATATTTAGAAACTCCACCACTAATCCCAGTTGAATGAACTATTTCGTCTGCTACAGTTAATGAGTTCATTCTCCCTGCAGACAATCTTGTAATTACTCCATTCTTCCAGTAAGAAGCAGTAGGACTATAAATAGTAGTTGTATTATCATAAAATAGCCCTCCAACATAAACATCACTACCACTAACTGCCATTGATACTAGATTAGATACAAAAGAAGGAGTACCACTAATATTAGTTGAAACGGTTACGGGAATCCCATTTTTCCAATATTTAGATACACCATAATTAGTGGTACTAAGTACATAAACATCATTTCCACTAACAATAATATTGCCAGTAGCTTCTCCTCGTGATCCATCACTTAATATTGTCGGAATCCCATTTTTCCAATATTTAGCTACAAAATTTGTTGCTGAATTTATTTCGGTACCAACTATATAAACATCATTTCCTATCACAGTCATTCCTGTTACAGTCGCATTTTGTGTGCTAAGTGTTGTCGCAACCCCATTTTTCCAATATTTAGCTCTGGGTGAATACACTAGAGAGTTATCTTCAATACCAGCCACATAAACATCCTCTCCTACTACCACAATTGCATTAGCATAAGCATCTTTTGTACCATCTGTGAGGTTTATAAAAACTCCATTTTTCCAATAGCCTGCAATATATTTATTATTTTTACTTATGTAGCCAGCAACATAAATTCTGTCTTTAACCATAAAATCTGTTGTAGAAACGGTAGTAACACCATTCGTAGTAACACTTACTTTCCCTGTTACAGCCCCTGCAGGTATTGTGAATTGCAAACTATTTTCAACGGCATAAGTCACTATTGCTGTCAGACTACCTAATTTAACAATATTTTTAGATAAATCTGTAGAAAAACCAGAACCATTAATTGTTATCACGTCACCTACAGAGCCAAAAGCTGGTGTAAACGTAGCAATTGCTAGAGGAGTAGGCTCATCTTTTTTGCAACCAACAATGCTTATCATAGCCACGAGCATAGCCAGAGAGATTTGGTAAAAATAGTTTTTACCTTTTTGTAATTGAGTTATCATATTTTTGGGATTAAAATGTTGTGTGAAAATTTCTGATGCAAAATTAAACATAAAAATTGGTTTTTCAAAATCAAATTTTTGTGTTTAATTTTGACAATTATAATTTTAGCGTTATATTTGTGGTGGTACTTTAAATGCAAAAAATGAAAAATATCCTTATAATAGTATTTCTACTTATCCCTTTTGGCTCTTATGCACAAACGGATAGAGAATTATTGCTAGAACTTGTCAAGCAACAAGCAGAAACTAATAAACAAATTACAGAACTTGTTAAACAACAAGCAATTACAGCCACCAAAGTAGATGGGATAGATAAACGCTTTGACAGTATGGAAAAACGTACTGACACCTTAGAAAAGTCTATAGATAAGCGTTTTGAGATGCAAAGTAATATGATGATAGGTATAATTAGTTTACTGGGTGCGTTGATTGTGTCTATACTCGGATTTATTGGTTATATTTTATGGGATAGAAAAGAAGCTTTAAAACCTGTTGAAGCCACTACTGCAGACCTCAAAAAAGAAATTGATTTACTCAAAGAAAGAGAAACCAAATCAGAAAATATGATAAGAAAACTTCTTGAAAAACACCCTGATTTAGCAGGTTTAGTATAGTTTAAGATAATTATATTCAAAAAAAGAAGTCAATAAAAAAATAAGATAATATCATTTTTTTATTGACTTCTTTTTATATTCACACTACACTTGTATTACCCCAACATTGTATCTTTTGGTAAGTGGGGCGTGGTTTGCGGCTTCTATGCCCATAGAAATGATTTTGCGTGTTTCCAAAGGGTCAATTACGCCATCAACCCACAAACGAGAGGCGGCATAGTAAGGCGACAACTGACTAGCATAAGTAGCCTTAATTTCATCTAAAAGTGTTTTTTCATCTTCTGGCGTAATGGTTTTCCCTTGTGATTTTAAGGTAGCCACTTTTATCTGTAAAAGTGTGTTTGCAGCCGCTCCACCACTCATTACGGCAAGTTGCGCAGATGTCCACGCATATATAAGGCGTGGGTCATACGCCTTCCCACACATAGCGTAATTGCCTGCACCATACGAATTTCCTAGTAAAAAAGTAAATTTTGGCACAACAGAATTAGCCATTGCATTGACCATTTTTGCACCATCTTTGATAATTCCACCGTGTTCTGACCTGCTGCCCACCATAAAACCAGTAACATCTTGCAAAAAAACCAAAGGAATTTTCTGCTGATTGCAGTTCATAATAAAACGGGCTGCTTTGTCGGCAGAATCAGAATAAATCACGCCTCCCATTTGCATTTCACCTTTTTTAGATTTTACAACTTTGCGCTGATTAGCCACAATTCCTACTGCCCAGCCATCAATGCGTACACGAGCGCAAATAATGCTTTTGCCATAAAGTGGCTTATATTCGTCCACTTCTGAATCATCAACTAATCTTTTGATAATTTCTAACATATCATAAGGCTTTGTGCGGTCTAGTGGCAATATTCCATAAATTTCTTTTTGGTCTTCTTTTGGCAAAACAGGCGTAGCACGGTTGAAACCTGCTTTATCAAAATCTCCAAATTTATCCACAATATTTTTGATAGCATCAAGGCAAGCCTTATCATTAGGGAATTTATTATCCGTAACACCTGAAATCTCGCAATGTGTAGAAGCACCGCCAAGTGTTTCATTATCAATGTCTTCACCAATAGCAGATTTTACCAAAAACGACCCTGCAAGGAATACAGAGCCAGTTCCCTCCACAATAAGAGCCTCATCAGACATAATGGGCAAATATGCGCCACCAGCCACACAACTGCCCATAATAGCAGAAATTTGTGGTATTCCCTCTGACGACATAATAGCATTGTTCCTAAAAATCCTTCCAAAATGCTCTTTATCAGCAAAAACGTCTGCTTGCAATGGCAAATAAATACCTGCGCTATCCACGAGATAAATGGTAGGCAGGCGGTTTTCCATAGCAATTTCTTGCGCTCTTAGGTTTTTCTTTGCCGTAATAGGAAACCACGCCCCAGCCTTTACTGTGGCATCATTTGCCACTATCATACATTGTTTTCCGCTTACATAACCAATCCCAGTAACTACGCCCCCAGACGGACAACCGCCCTCTTCTGCATACATTCCCTCGCCCACGAATGCCCCAACTTCCAAAAATTCTGTATTTTTGTCTATCAAATAGGCTATACGCTCACGGGCTGTGAGTTTTCCTTTTGCTTTGTGCGCCTCTATGCGTTTTTCTCCACCACCCAAAAAAACTTTTTTCAGTTTTTGGTTGAGTTGGAAGGTAAGTTGTTTGTTGTGGTCTTCGTTTTTGTTGAATTCTAAGTCCATTTATTTAAGGGTTTTTGAGTTGATTTTAATAAAGTTTTTTTGTTTTTTTTTGTATTCAAAAATCTTTGCACCGTCAGCTAAAGCAGACGGCAAATGTTTTATTTTTTAGTATTTAAACAATTCAATTACATCATTTTCAGCCAATTTTTAAGTTTTTCTTTTGTTCTAGGAATTCCTAAATCTGCAGGATATTTTATAAAATCAATTATTTTCCCTTTTTTCAATGGGCTTGTTTAGTTGCTTACAATATTTTAGATAAGCACGCTGATAACACTGATTAGGCTGATTTTTACGGATAAAATCCGTGTTTTATCTGTAAAATCTGTGTTATCTGTGTGCCAAACCTACAAAATTGTTAGTCAGCTAAACAATTCTAATAATAAAGTTTTTCTGTGTTCTATTTCATTTTCAGCAAATAACGCCAAAATCAGCAACAAAACAAAAAAATAAAAAAAATAAAAAAGTACCTACACTATTGCAAGAAGGGCGAATGTAAAACTTTGATTATTAAGTTATTTAATTTTCATTCCTTATCCAAAGAGTCTAAATAGACAAAATGCAAAAAAGAGAACTCATTACGAGTTCTCTTTTTGTAATAGTTTATAGCTTGTTTGTTGTTAGAATCACGGATTTTTTAAAAGGATTATACTAATTACACGGATTAAAACCATTAAATGGATTTTAATCCGTGTCATCTTTTAATCCGCCTTAAATCTGTGATTCTGACCACTCACAAAATTATTTTCTCAAGCCTAATTTCTCAAGGATTGCTCTGTATCTCAATACATCAACAATTTGCAAGTGATGCAACAATCTTTTTCTTTTACCAACCAGTTTCAAAAGTCCCAAACGAGTAGAATGATCTTTTTTGTTTACTTTCAAATGCTCTGTTAGGTGCGTGATACGAGCCGTAAAAAGGGCTATTTGACCTTCTGCAGAACCAGTATCTGCGCTAGACTTACCAAAGTCTGCAAAAATTTTTGCTTTGTCTTCTTTATTTAAAATCATTGTAATGAGGGTTTTATAATATGTTTTTTAGTTAATTGACGAACAACGTCTAAAAATAACATCTAAAAGTAGCGTATTTCTTAAGATATTCTTAAAACACACCGTTTTTAAATTATTTTATTATTTTGTTTCATTCAGGGTTGCAAATGTACGGAGTTTTTTTGGATAAAAAAAGAATTTTGTGGTTTTAAAAATTATTTTTAGAAAAATTTGGAAGTGTGGAAAAAAGGATTTATGTTTGTGTGTCGTTATTGTTTATCTGCCTTATAAGCAACCAAATTTATAAATAATATGACAACCCAATTTAATGACAACCGTTTTAATAAAGATTTTTCAAAACGTACAAAAGATGCGTTAAATTACCTCGTAAAATGCTATGACTCAAATTGTAGTATAGCAAAAGATTTTGTTAGAAACAATATTATTTTTCAAGCAACTTGTAAAAGTAAAAAACTATTCCTAAATCTTACTTTTTATCCAGTTTTAGAGCAGCTAAAATTAGATTCCCCTAATTTTCAAGAACTTACATTTTTGAAAAATCTACATACTTGCGCTCTAAGTAAAATTCAACCGTTTGAACATCACCTAATAAAAATCAGCTGGGAAGACCTTTTGCTTGACCTGAGCTTTATCTATGATTCTGAAAAAATCCGTACAGAAAATCCTATCAATGATACAGATTTAGTTCGTATAATTGACAGGATTTTAAACAGAAAGCTAGAATTATGCCCAATTCAAAATAACCCAAATCATAAAGTTTCAAACCACCATGTTTTCCACTTCAAAGCACAAGTTATAGTTGCAGAACAAGTTGATTTTAAGCGTGGTAATTGTTACACAATTTGATACCGACATAATAGAATTGTTATTTTTATATGTATCTTTGCATTGTTGTATCATTTCCTCAAGTTTTTTATCCGCTTATGAATTTCCCAGCACGCCAAACACGAAATAATATTTTGTTTAACTTAATGACTCTTTCAGTTAAGATGTCACAAGCTAAATGTGGAAAAATTGTTGGTTTGAGTCAGCAAATGGTAAGTAAAATTGCTACTAGGTATAATATCTCTCCCAACACACCCAGATTGTGCAAAAATGTAGTCAGTACCTATGCTCCACGTGGACAAACACCTGAATTACCTTTGCAAGACACTAAAGGGTATCAATATGTGTGTATTGCTAGTAGTATCAATACAAAAGGAGATATGTTTTTTTAAATCCGTCCTAAAGCCTTTAATGCAGAAGTTATGGTAGATTATTTGAAGGAGTTGTTGGCAAGTACAAGCAAAAAAATAATGCTTATTTGGGATAATGCCCCTTGGCATAAAGCAAAAGAGATTAAAGATTTTTTAAATACGGATTTAGGTAAGAGATTGTGGCTTGCCAATACACCTCCATACTCCCCAGAATTAAATCCTGATGAGCTAGTTTGGGCTAACTTGAAGTGGGTACAAATACCAAATAGAAATGCTAAAAATGTTAAAGAACTTACACAAATGGCGCAAAAAGGAATGGAAAATATCAAAAATAATACAATATTGGTTGCGTCATTTTTCAATAACGACAACTTCTATTTTTACTAATTAGTTATGTCGGTATCAAAATGAGCAAAACAAAGAGCATAGAAGAAAAAGAATTTTATCTAAGACTTTGTTTACAAGAGAAATACAGCAAAAGAGAACTAGAAAGGCAGTTGCAGAGTGCTTTTTATGAGAGAACAATCCTTAATCCTGCCAAAATCTCCCCAGTTGCAAAAGAAATTTATCCAACCATTGAAAAATATTTTTTGGATAATTATGCAGTTGATTTTCTGAATTTGGATAATAACTATTCTGAATTTGAGTTCCAAAAAGCCATTACAAGCAATATAAAGGACTTTATTTTAGCTTTTGGTAAAGATTTTATATTTATTGGAGAAGAATACAAGTTGCAGGTGGGCAACCAAGATTTTTATATTGATTTGTTGTTTTTTCATAGAGAATTATCCTGTTTAGTGGCTTTTGAGCTTAAAATTGATGATTTTAAGCCTGAATATTTGGGGCAAATTAACTTTTATTTGGAGGCTTTGGACAGAGATGTCAAAAAACCACACGAAAACCCTAGTGTTGGCATTATTTTGTGTAAAAATAAAGATAATGAAGTTGTAGAATATGCGCTTAGTCGTAGTTTGTCGCCGACTTTAGTGGCAGAATACACAACCAAACTTATTGATAAAAATTTATTACAACAAAAATTACACGAATTATTTGAGAAAAAATAGCTAAGTAATGAATTGTAAATAAAATTCTAATTTTGTATTTCTTAGTGCCTTCTTAGTGTGTATTTCTTAATGAACTTAGTGTTAAAAAGAAACTAACTAGGAAGTTATTTGCAATGTATTACTAATTTTGCATCAGAATACAAAACAAACAACTAAAATGCTTGCTAATTTAGACAATGAAATTATTTTTCAGAAAGCCTTTACCAATAAAACGGTATTTAAGGCTTTTGTGCGTGATATTTTGGGAATTGAGATTAGCCCCCTAACCCCTAGCGTAGCGCAAGGGGA
This sequence comes from bacterium, assembly GCA_025362415.1. Classification (GTDB taxonomy): domain Bacteria; phylum Bacteroidota; class Bacteroidia; order Cytophagales; family Thermonemataceae; genus JANYGM01. The sequence continues at coordinate 631 of JANYGM010000115.1, read as the reverse complement.
AATAAAGTCAAGCATTTATGCATAGAGTATTGATAACAAAAATCTTATAATTATACAGCAAATTGAAGTTCAAAATTTTAAAAAAGAGTGTTTAAGTCCCCTTTGGGGTTTGGGGCTTAACGGTTTACGTAATTGTTATCCTCACAACGCCCTACACCATTAGTGCGAAAGATGGACGACCTATTTTAGATGAGGTTTTATTGATAAATCTCAACCCTAAGACAGTTTTGGGGGAAGAAATAAAGTTGTATGGGCATCAGTTTGTTGCGCTCAACCCTAATCACATTGATGCCAGCACACCTGCGCAGGTACGAGATTGGTTAGATTTGATTTATCAGTCTATTCATAACCCACAAAGACATCCATTAAACACTGATAATGAAGGAATTAGAACTGCAATAGAACTGATTAGTGTTGATAATCTTACTTCTGAAGAACGCACAGCATCAAAAAATAAGGAAGCAAGAAAAGAAGCTATGAGCGTTTATAATAATCTTAGAAGTATTGAAATTGCTAAAAAGATGATTGAAAATGATTTGGATAATGAAATAATTTCAAAAGTAACAGATTTGACAATGGAAAAAGTGCAAAAAATTCGTGAAGGAAAACTTTAAAAACTAAATGCAAATAT
>JANYGM010000087.1 GCA_025362415.1 bacterium | reverse complement strand
CCCATTATACGAAAGGTGTTCGTCTGAAAGCTACTTAGGTTGCTTGCAGTAAATTTACCTTCCTGTTTTAGGCTATTTTCTTGTGCTTCTGGGATTTCGTAAGTGTTGCCCTCCTCAAGATAGACGATGGTTTTGTCTATTTGATATTCTCTTTTTGTGTTGATGAATGCCGTAACAAATGTAGGCAAAGAAGATTCATCTGCTTTAAAATAGAGTGGAAAGACATTATCATTACCTGCATTGTCTTGGTTGAATTTTCTCCAAGATGTGTAATTTTCAAATTTGTTTTCAAAGGCTTGTTTTTCTTCAAAAGACATATTGGCAAGTGCATTAACAGTATTTTGAAGTACTGAGGCATCTCTGAAAACTAAACGACCATTTTGTTGAAAAATACTGTCGTTTGAAACTCTGAAAGAGTTTGAGCTACTTGTTGTAGTTTTCACAGTTTTTGCATCCTGTGGGAGCAATTCATCTTTAGGGTTTTTGCAAGAGGCGAACAACGTCATAGCTCCAAAAATTAGTATTGATAGACTTGACTTGACTTGACTTGACTTGAACATTGGTTTATTTTTAGGGTTTGGAATATGTTAATGCAATACTATTATAGTAAGTAGTATTACGCCACAAATATAAGATTTTCTTTTATACCTACCAAATTTTTATGAAAATATTTAGTATATTTTTTTATGTTTAAGTAGAATTAAGCAAATAAATAACAAAAAATACAACTTTTTAGAGTCAAAAATCTTAAGATTTCGCTTATCTTTGTGCAAAATTAATGCTAATAATGCACCAAAATATTCAAATAATGTCAAATAATCTTTCTTTTGGTTTTTCTTCTCGTTTGTCGCCTTTTTTTGGGCTTGTGGTGGTGATTTTTGTTATTTTTGGTAGTCTTATTGTTGGGCAGTCGTTGGCGTATGTATTGATAGATTATTTTTTTGGATTAGATATAAAGGCAATGTCTGCTATTTTTGATGCGCCTTTTGCTAGTCAAAATCAGCGTATAGCACGAAATAGCGTACTTTTTGCGCAAGGAATTGGTATGTTTGTAGGATTTATTTTGGGTGGGATTGCTTATATGCGTTTAGTGGAAGGTTTATCCATTTTTGAAGTAAACCAAAATAAAAAACTCTTTCCTATATTTTTCTTACTGATTTTTGTATTGATGTTCTTTCTAACACCTTTGGTAACTTATTTAGTAGAATTTAATCAAGGTTTATATTTGGGTAGTTTTGATGCTTTTGCACGCAAATCAGAACTAAAAGCGCAACAACTTACAGAGTTTTTGGTAGGAATAGAGAACAATACACAACTTTTTTTAGCTTTTTTTGTGGTAGCTGTTATTCCTGCAGTAGGTGAAGAGATTGTCTTTCGTGGGCTTATTCAGGTGCATCTGACACGTATTACCAGCAATGCACACGTAGGCGTGTGGGTGGGCGCAGCTATTTTTTCTGCTATTCACTTTCAGTTTTTTGGATTTTTGCCACGAATGTTGCTTGGTGCGCTTTTGGGCTATCTTTATTTATGGTCTGGGAATTTGTGGTATCCTATTTTTGGGCATTTTGTCAATAATGCAATGGCACTTTTTGTAATGGTAGCATATAAACAAAAACTAATTTCCACTAATCTAGAAAAAACAGATAATTTTCCCTTACCTGTTTTATTGCTTTCTGTGATTGTAGTTGGGGTTATTTTATATTTTTTTAAGAAAAAACTGGCTGATAAACATTCAAATATAAACTAAAATTTTGTTTATTTCAAAATACAAAAAAGCCTTTCCTAAACCTAATTTTTTCTTGTAAATTAACACAAGTAATAGCAAAAAGAAAATCAAAAAAACAACATTTTTTTTAGTAAATTGCGCTAAAATATTAACTGTACTAGATTTCCTAAAAAATTCCTATGAAAAAATTATTTTTGCTAGACTCTATGGCACTTATTTATAGAGCGCATTTTGCCTTTATCAATAACCCTCGTCAAACCTCAAAAGGACTAGATACAAGTGCGGTTTTGGGCTTTATCAACGTGCTTTTAGAAATTCTCAAAAAAGAAAAACCTACCCATATTGCTGCTGCTTTTGACCTTGCTACGCCTACTTTTCGTCATATTGAATATACTGCATACAAAGCAAACCGCCCTACACAACCAGAAGGTATTACGGCAGGCATTCCCTACATCAAAAAGCTGCTTAAAGCTATGAATATCCCTATTTTGGAGTTGGAAGGCTACGAGGCTGATGACGTGATTGGCACTATTGCAAAGAAACTTTCTGCACCAGATTTGGAGATTTATATGATGACTTCTGATAAGGATTATTGTCAGTTGTTGGAAGAAGATAGGATTTTTATGTTTCGTCCAGCGTCCAAATTTTCTCCTAATGAGGTTTGGGGCGTGAGCAAAGCACTAGAAAAGTTTGGTATTAAGCGTGTAGAACAAGTTATTGATATGCTTGGTTTGCAAGGTGATGCCGTTGATAATATCCCTGGACTTCCTGGCGTGGGTGAAAAAACAGCACAAAAACTTTTAGAAGAATACGACAACATAGAAAATATTATTGCCAATGTCCAAAATCTCAAAGGAAAACTAAAAGAAGCCGTTGAATTACATTCTGACAAAGCCCTATTATCCAAAAAACTAGCAACCATTGATATAAATGTACCTTTGATATTTAGTTTAGATGATTTTTTGTTGCAAGAACCAAATAAAAATGACCTTTCAGATTTGCTAGACGAACTAGAATTTAAGACTATCAAAACTCGTATTTTGGGTGCATCTGAAGAAGAAAAAGCAGCCAAAAAGCCTACTAAAAAAGCTCCCACAACTGGACAAATGGATATGTTTGGGAATAGTGTAGGTTCAACTCTCGTTCTCGCTACGACACAAGAGGACACACAAACTGCTTCTACTTATCATATAGACAATATCAACACAAAATTACATCAATATCACCTTATTGATACACTAGAAAAACGCCAAAGTCTTATTCAATTTCTTGAAAATCAAACAGAATTTTGTTTTGATACAGAAACTACCAGCCTTATTGCCATAGAAGCAGAACTTGTTGGGCTTGCGCTTTCATATTATGAGGCGGAAGCTTATTATGTGCCTTTCCCTAGTGATAAAGCACAAATACAGGCTATTTTGGAGGAATTTAGAGGAGTTTTGGAAAATGAAAACATCAAAAAAATAGGACAAAATCTCAAATATGATATTACTGTTCTCAAAAAATATAATATTGAAATCAAAGGGGAATGTTTTGATACAATGCTTGCCAGCTATCTCTTAGACCCAGATAATAGACATAGTATGGACGCAATGGCAGAGAAATACCTTAATTATTCTCCCATAAAAATTGATACTTTGATTGGTAAAAAAAGCACAAAAAACACTACACAAGGCAATATGCGTGATGTAGAAGTGCAAAAAGTGGTAGAATATGCAGGAGAAGATGCTGATATTACGCTCCAACTCAAAGAATATTTTGCCCCAAAAGTAGCGGAAAGACCTATTTTAGAAAAACTTTTCAAAACTGTAGAAATGCCTTTGATGCACGTTCTCGCACATATAGAGGCAACAGGTGTACGCATAGACACACAAGCACTTGCGGAAAGCTCCGAGATTTTGGATAAAGACATCAAAATACTAGAACAAAGCATTTATACGCTTTCTGGTGAGGTTTTTAATATTGCCTCTCCACAACAATTAGGAAAGGTTCTATTTGAAAAACTTAACCTAATGAAAAATCCGCCCAAAACAAAAACAGGGCAATACGCCACAGGTGAAGAGATTTTGACAAAACTCACTGACAACG
>JANYGM010000065.1 GCA_025362415.1 bacterium | reverse complement strand
TACGGAAATTTTATTTTATTTTTCATACCACAAAGATACGCTTTTTTGCAACGAAATAAATATGAATTTTAGAAATCCTTCATCAACCCAAATACAACTTATTGCGTTTACTTTTTTCACTTTTAATAACCAAAAAGAGTAACTGTTTAGGTTGTAAATAATGTATTGTAGATACGTCACCGCAGTGCGTATCCACGTAGAGCAATGTATTTATGCCAAACTAATTATTATGCTTTTGTTTACTTTCGTGTTGTTCTACGTGGATATGCAAGCGGAACGCTACGGTGCATATCTACAAACCTAAACAGTTACCAAAAAGATATGTTATATTTACACTTAATAGTACCAAGATAATCATCACTATTACTATTTTACCAATTAAATTTTTTCCAGCGGTGTTCGTATTTTTTACCGACCTATTTTTATCTAAAATGTTGGTAATAAGAAATATAACTGGCTCTGTTTTTCCTTCTTGTTTGCTTTTATTACGCCAAAACTCAACGCTAAAAACCTTATTTTCAATTTTAATCAAGGCTTGTGCATACCTTTCTTGAGTGCTTTTGCTACCAATTTATCATAGTTCTGAGTATAGCAACACCTTTAAAATCAGCACTTAATACTAAAACGTGAATAGGATATTGACCAAACTTCCATTCCGTACCATCTATGTGTAAGGTAGTGGTGTCTAGCTATACTCTAATATATCTATCCACAAACGGCTACAAGAGCTTTTTGTAACAACTTGTCGGTTTTAATGACTTACCCAGAACGCTTGGTAAGTCATCTTTGAGAATATTCAGGTTGAGTTAGATAACGACATTGATAAATTGTATTCAGCCCCAGCAGGGCGTTATATTTATAGGAAAATAAGTGTATTTTGTATTCCGCTCCAGTGGAGCGAGATATTTATGACACTATAACTATTTTATAGCCCTTTGATTTATCAAGGATTACGAAAAAAATATACACTTCGGAAAGTGGTTTTGGGATAAAATAAGGTTTTAATTTAGGTGTTAAGTGTGGTAATTTTCAACAAAAATTGCGCCAGTTACCCTAAATCCCCAAAGGGACTTTAATACAAAAATCCCAAAACCACTTTCGTATGTGTATATCAAAAAATAATTACAGTATTTATTATTCCACGCAACGAAAAAGCCACTTTCTAAGTTAGAAAGTGGCTTTTTATCATTTATCAAATAAATTATTGTAGTTATTAGTTTGTGTTTTGGTATTGTATTTAACTCACAACTCACAATTTATAATTCACAATTCAAACTATTTTTTACTTGCTTCAATTACTTTTTCAGAGATGTTGTTTGGAACAAACTCATAATGAGAGAAAGTAAGTGATGCAGATGCACGACCAGACGTAATAGTACGCAAATCAGTAATATAACCAAATAACTCTGAAAGAGGTACATCAGCTTTGATTACTTGCGCATTTCCTTTGGTATCCATACCTTTCATAAGACCACGGCGGCGGTTCAAATCACCCGTTACTGGTCCTGTATATTCGTCAGGAGAAACAACCTCAACACTCATAATAGGTTCCATTATTCTTGGACCACATTTTTTACCTGCTTCTCTAAAGCCTGTACGTGCAGCCAATTCAAAAGAAAGCGCATCAGAATCCACATCGTGATATGAACCGTGAAACAAACGAACTTTCATAGAATCTACTGGGAAACCAGCCAAAGGACCGTTTTTCATAGACTCTTCAAAACCTTTCTGAATAGCAGGGATAAATTCACGAGGAATAACACCACCCACAATATCATTGATAAACTCCAAACCTTGTTTTCCATCTTCACGAGGAGAAAGTTCAAACACAATATCAGCAAATTTACCACGACCACCAGATTGTTTTTTGTAAACTTCTTTGTGTTCAATAGCTTTTGTAAGTGATTCTTTATAAGCCACTTGTGGCGCACCTTGGTTGATTTCTACCTTAAATTCACGACGCATACGGTCAATAATGATTTCTAAGTGAAGTTCTCCCATACCACGAAGGATAGTCTGACCAGTTTCGTGGTTAGTTTCTACACGCAAAGTAGGGTCTTCTTCAATAAGTTTAGCAATAGCCATACCCAATTTGTCCACATCTGCTTGTGTTTTTGGCTCAATAGCATAACCAATTACAGGCTCTGGGAACGACATAGATTCCAATATAATTGGATTTCCTTCTGATACCAATGTATCACCAGTTTTAATGTCTTTGAAACCAATACCTGCCGCAATATCACCTGCCTCTGCTCTTTCTATTGGATTTTGCTTATTAGAGTGCATTTGCATCAAACGAGAAATACGCTCTTTTTTACCAGTACGCATATTCGTTACGTATGAGCCTGACTCCAAAACACCTGAATACACACGGAAGAAACACAAACGACCAACAAAAGGGTCAGTTGCAATCTTAAATGCAAGTGCCGAAAACGGCTCTTTTACGTCAGGCTTACGGATAATTATTTCATCTGTATCTGGGTGATGCCCTTCAATAGCAGGCATATCCAAAGGAGATGGCAAAAAGCAACAAACTGCATCTAAAACCGCTTGAACACCTTTGTTTTTGAACGCAGAACCACACATTACAGGCGACATTGACATATCAATAACCGCTTTACGGATAGCTGCACGCATTTCTGTAGGCGTAATAGAATTTGGATCTTCAAAAAATTTCTCCATCAAATTATCATCATAAGAAGCAACAGCCTCTACAAGATTTAAACGCCATTTAGCAACATCTTCCAACATATCTTCAGGAATAGGAATCACTTGGTAAGTTTTTCCTTCATCTTTTTCATTCCAAACAATAGCTTCATTCGTAATCAAATCCACTACACCTTTGAATGTATCTTCTGCACCAATAGGAATTTGCAAAGGAACTGGATTTGCACCCAATTTCGTTTTAATTTCCGTTACTGATTTGAAAAAATCCGCACCTGCTCTGTCCATTTTGTTCACAAAACAGATACGAGGCACTTTATATTTATCAGCTTGTCTCCAAACTGTTTCTGATTGAGGTTCTACCCCAGAAACTGCGCAAAAAAGTGCCACTGCACCATCAAGAACACGCAAAGAGCGTTCTACTTCTACCGTAAAATCAACGTGACCTGGTGTGTCAATTAGATTGATTTTGTAGGTTTGAGAATTAGCTTCTAGTTCACCTTGAACGGTAGGATATACCCACTGTGTCGTGGTTGCAGCAGACGTAATAGTGATACCACGTTCTTGTTCTTGCTCCATCCAGTCCATTGTGGCTGCTCCTTCGTGTACCTCACCAATTTTGTGAGTCTTTCCTGTGTAGTAAAGAATACGCTCCGAAGTAGTTGTTTTTCCTGCATCAATGTGTGCCATGATGCCAATGTTTCGGAGGAGTTTTAGGTCTGCCATTGTTGTACTTTGATTTAATTTATTTGTAAAACTTATTACACAAGTATTTTAGTGATTACTCTATACTTGTATAATTTCGGTGCAAAAGTACAAATAAAAAATCACAATTACAAATGATGTATGAGAGTGAAGTGTGAAATGTGAAGTATTTTATTGATAATGAACTTATTACATTTTAAAATAAAGTAAAATAAAATATTTGTTGCTGTAAAAGTTCCGTTGCAAAATAGTGTCTTGTTGTTTGGTGAGGACACCAAACAATGTTATAACCCACGTTTGGTGTCCCCACCAAACGTTTTTCCCAAAAATTGCAACGAATAATTTACAGCAACAATATTTTTACTGAACTTCTTGTATTATTTCCTTCATTTTCTTAGTCATAAAACTTGCAAATTCTCCTTTATCATTGATATAAATCAAATAAACATCTAAGTTCAAGGCAGGATTATTAGTAATAATTTCTTTGGCTTTTTCCAGTCCTACCACCATAAAGACAGTTGCAAAGCCGTCAGCCATCATTGCATTATCAGCCACGACAGTTGCACTAAGTATGTTTTGCTGTGCGGGTTTGCCCGTAGTAGGGTTTAGAATATGCGCAAATTTCTTTCCATCTTTAACATAAAATTTTTCATAATTTCCAGAGGTAGCAAGGGCTTTATTATCTAATAAAACAACTGCTTTTGTGGCAGTTTCTCCTTTTTCTGCTAAAATTGGATTTTTAATACCAATTCCCCACGTTTTGTTGTCCTGATTTTTGCCACTACAAACAACTTCTCCGCCAATCTCTACCATAAAATCAATAATATTTAAAGATTTTAGATAATTACCAACTACATCAACGCTATAGCCTTGTGCAATAGCATTAAAATCAAGTGTTACGCCTTTTTTTAGTTTTTTTACGGACTTTTTATTAAATGAAATTAGCTTAAAATCAACTAATTGTAAAATATCTTTAATTTGATTATCTGTTAAATCTTGGGCTTTGGTAAAACCAAAACCATACGCATTGACAAGTGGGGCAATAGTTGGGTCAAATGCACCTTTACTTATCTCAAAAATCTCCTTGCTAGCCTTCAAAACAGGATAAAAGTAAGGAAAATTAAAGAGAATGCTATCTGTTTGAGGCTTATTAAAGGTAGAAATCTCTGAAGTTGGGTGGTAGGTTGATAAAGATTTGTCAAAATCCACTAAAATACTGTCTATTTGCGTTTGCAAATTTCTATTTTTAATGTCTAAATATTTTATACTAAAAGTTGTGCCTTGTGCTTTTCCCTGCACGAGTAATAGTTTTTTGGTTTCTGGAGCATTACTGACGGATTTTTCAGTAGGATTTTTTCTATAAAGATAAATCATTGCTAAAACTGTAATAACAAGGAGAGAATAGATGGCATTTTTTGCTCGTGGTGTCATAGTTTTGTACTGATTTTATTGTGAATTTTATTGAAAAGATTTTTGGTCGTAGGGACACTACTAGGTTTCTAACAATAGAGTTTTTATAGTTTGATTATCAAGTATTTAACAATAAATTGGTACTAAAAACCACCCCCAGCCCCTCCTTAGGAAGGAGGGGAGTTTTGTCCCCCTCCTTTTCAAG
>JANYGM010000043.1 GCA_025362415.1 bacterium | reverse complement strand
TTATTTGTTACCGTACACTCTTTGTTATTAGTGGTCTGTACCGTAGTGGAACGGAGGTCTGACCACTAATAATAAAGAGTAAGTTCGTTTTAAAAAGAATTATGGTCAGACCTTCATTGCATTACGGTACAGACCACAATTCTTTTTAAAACAGTGTACGGTAGCAAAAAGACATTATTTGTATCTTTATCACTAAAATATTTTTATTAATTATTTAATGGAAACTCCAAAAATTTGGCTCATTACGGGCTGTTCTACAGGAATTGGATATATTCTTGCAGAAACTCTACTCAAAAATGGTCACAAAGTAGCCGTTACGGCACGAAACCTAGATAAAATTGGCATTTTTCAAGGAAAATATCCAGAAAATGTTTTGCTTCTTACGCTTGATGTAAATGATTTGACAAGCATTCAAAATGCTGTTCAGCAAGCAATTACACATTTTGGAAAAATAGATGTGCTTGTTAATAATGCTGGTTATGGTTTGATGGGTGCAGTAGAAGAAATGGCATCAGAAGACATCAGAAACCTATTTGAAACCAATGTTTTTGGTTTGTATGAAGTTACAAGAGCAGTTTTGCCACAAATGCGAAAGCAAAAAAGCGGTCATATCATCAATATTGCGAGTATGGCAGGTTTTGTTGCATCTGCAGGATTTTCTGCGTATGCTGCTACCAAATTTTCAGTTGAAGCTATTTCAGAAAGTTTGCAAAGAGAAGTAGCACATTTGGGCATAAAAGTAACTATTATTGAGCCAGGTGCATTTAGGACAGATTGGGCAGGGCGTTCTTTCAAATTTTCTGAAAATGAAATAGAAGATTATAACGCTAGTAGTGGCAAATTACGTGATTTATTCAAAGGAAGTTATAGTGGAAACCAAAAAGGAGACCCAGAAAAAGCTGCAAATGCTATTATGATGATAGCAGCACAAGAAAAACCACCTTTGCATTTGGCACTCGGCAATGATGCCTTAGAACGTATCAGAATGAAACTAAAAGCAGTAGAAAAAGATTTAGATGAGTGGGAACACATATCTAAAAGTATGGAATTTGATAGCTAAGTAATGAGTTGCAAATGAAAAGATTGAATTATTTAATTTTTGCTCCTAATTGCACTGATTTATACTGCAAATGGGAAGGATTTCGGAAAACAAATTTTGTATTAGTTCCATAGGAACGGCATTAGCAAGAGCTAGTTTTATAGAAATAGAGTTGTATTTGTATTTCGCTCCAGCGGAGCGGAATACATTTTTTGACCAATTTTCTATAAATATGCCAGTCCGCTGGACTTTAATACATTTTCCGAAATTCAAGCCGTTCACAGTATAACTTTCCAAAAGAAAAGTTTTTAAGTAATTTCTAATTCGTAATTGTTCTTTCTTCTTCTTTTGTTTTTTTGGAGAAAGTATTTTTAAGATTAAGGCTGATAGTCAAGTAGTTGCGTCCTCCTGCAGCGTGAAATCCAGCACGAGAATACGCAAAATCTATTTTCTTTACAGTTATTCTAAGACCTGCAGAAAAACCAGAAGTTCCAGCCGCATTTTTATCTCTCAAATCTCTGTTAATGAGGTGATTATATCCAAAAAGAACATTAAAGTTTTTACTTAAAACAAACTCTGTTCCTACAATCCAATGCCTGAAAAACTTATCCGCAAAACCAATAGTTTTAGCAGTTTCTGCACCAGTATTGATGTCGGTTGTTGTAGCGTTTGGGTCGTTGTAGGCAATATCAAAGCGTTGTAAATGGTGTGCCGTAAGAGAAAACCGCACAGGCATATTTTTTGGTTTGTAAGATGCTCCTATTTGTGCATCAAAAGGCATATTTGTCTTTCCAAAGTAAGATTTGAAGGCAAAACCAATGTTTTTAAGCGTTATTCCGACAGTCAAATCTTTGGTTGGGTGCTTAAAAGTACCACCCAAATCCATAGCTAATGCAGCAGCATTGTAGCCTGCAATCCCAGACATCACAAGTTTTGTAGTTATCCCCACAGAAAAATTCTTGTTTGTGCGTGCGTGTGAGGCATAAAGCGCAAAATCCCGTGCAGAAAAATCTCCTAAAACATTGCCAGAGGCATCTGTTTGTATCATTTTTCCATAACTGATATATTGTAAACCAAAGCCTAAAAGTCCAATTTTTTTGGAATTATGAACATAATTAAGAGAAGTATGGGGTACACCAGTATAAAAACTTGTAAAATTAAAACTACCTTTTCCCACCATTGCGCTATCCAAAAGTGCAGGATTATTCACAAACATATTTACATCTCCGTGAGCGAGTGATACGTTTGTGCCTCCTACGCCCACAGTACGAGCATTTGGGGTTAAATTTAGGAAATTGAAGGTATTTCTACCTCCAATTTGTGCAAAATTCTTTTGGGAGAAAATAAGCAACAAGAAAATGATAAAA
>JANYGM010000041.1 GCA_025362415.1 bacterium | reverse complement strand
TACAAAGTATTGAAAATCAAGTATTTGATAAACATCAGGTTTTAAAAAAAGTAGCAGACACCATTTTCAATAATAAATAAGTAGTTGTGTAAAAGTTCCGTTGTAGAATTTATAAAAATAATGTGGAGTTTTTATGTAATTCAATAACCATAACTCTTTCTTCTTTAAATGATAATTACTATAAATTTGCAACAGAGCTTTTACGGCAACAATGAATGCAAAACATTTATAATCAGCTAATTATAGAAAACTACTTAGTGTTTAAAAAAGAAATAAGATACAATAATATTATTTTTCATTATTTTTTGTAAATTGATACCTTAACGTCTTGCATTATAGATAAAAAATAAATAAACATTTATGAAAGAAGAATTTTTACATTTTGTTTGGCAATATCAATATTTTTCTGCCCAAAACCTTGCCACAACACAAGGTAAAGATATTATTATTATAGAAAAAGGTACATATAATAATGATGCTGGTGCAGATTTTTCTGATGCAAGTATCCAAATTGGAAACGAAAAATGGCGTGGAGATGTAGAAATTCATCTAAAATCCTCTGATTGGCACAAACACGAACACAGCGCAGATAAAGCCTATAATAAAGTGATTTTGCACGTTGTTTGGGAAGATGATAATCCCATTTTATATGAAGATAACACCAAAATACCTACACTCACACTCAAAGATAGGGTTTCTGATAATGTTTTTGAGAAATATAAACAGTTTTTTCAAAATAATGAAAGCATTGCTTGTGCAAAACTTTTGCCCAATGTTCCAGAGATAACGGTTTTTTCTATGTTAGACCGTTCTGCTATACAACGCCTTGAAAATAAAGCACTTATAGCAAAAGATTTTTTGCATAGCAATAATAGTGATTGGGAAGAAACTTGCTTTCAACTTCTTGCCAAAAATTTTGGTTTTAAGACAAATAGCGAGGCTTTTTTGAAACTTGCAAAACAAACACCCTTCAAATTTTTCCACAAACAAAGTGATAACTTATTCCAAATGGAAGCCCTTATTTTTGGTCAGGCAGGCTTTTTGGAGGATATTATTGAAGATATAAATGAGCAAGATGATGAACATAAATATTATCAGCAAAACCTCGCTAATGAGTACGCTTTTTTGAAAAAAAAATATAATTTAGTTGGTTTGGATAAAACTGAATGGAAATTCTCACAGATGCGCCCAGCTAATTTTCCTACACTAAGATTAGCACAATTTGTGGCTTTTGTCCAAAAAACGCCTCTTTTATTCTCGTTTTTTATTGGTACAGAAACTATGAAAGATTTTGCAAAGACTTTTCATATTCAAGTGTCTGATTATTGGCAAAATCATTATCATTTTGGCAAAAAAACGCCTAAAAAAACACCAGATTTTGGCAAATCTAGCACAGAAAACATCATTATCAATACCATAGTACCAATGCTTGTCTTATTTTCTCAAGAACTCAAACGTACAGATTTGATGGATAGGGCTATTTCTTTTATGGAGAAAATAAAACCAGAAGACAACGAAATAATACGCCAGTGGGCTGATTTGGGCATAAAAGCACAACACGCACTAGACTCACAGGCACTTTTGGAGCAATACAATAATTTTTGCCAACCAAAAAAATGCCTTAATTGCGAAATTGGTAACAAAATCCTACGCCTATGAACCAAGATTTGATGGAAAATATAATGTGGATACTTTTTTGTTTTATTAATATTGGAATTCTTACATTACTTATTCAGACTTTTGCTCGTACTCAAAGAGATGCCTCTTTGTTTCGTTTTTTCTATGCTGGTCTTGGTGCAAAACTTGTTTGTAGTGTTTTATTTGGACTTTTATACAAATATTATTACCAAAACGGAGATACTTTTATTATTTTTTCTGATGCTAGTTCAATAGCAAAAATCTTACTTCAAAATCCTAAAAAATACTTTGAAATACTGATTTTAGGAGATTTTTCTGGTATTCCTTCTGATTATTTATATTTTTTTGGGCAAAGTACTACACTTTTAATGTCCCGCATTTTGAGTGTGTTTTGCCTGCTTTGTGCTAGTAATTATTGGCTTGTAGGCATTTATTTGGCGGTTTTTTCGTATATTCCTGTGTTTTTGTTGGCAAATAGACTGGCAAATATTTTTCCTAATGCTAAAAATGCGGCTGCCATAGCTTTTTTAGGTGTTCCTTCTGTTGTTTTTTGGAGTTCGGGCGTGTGCAAAGAAACGCTACTTTTGCCTTTTATTTGTGTTTTGGTTGATATTTTTGTGAAAAATATTTATACAACCACCCCCAACCCCTCCTTGAAAGAGAGGGGAGTTTATTTGACCATTTTTAAAGATATTTTACTTACAATATTTTGTTTTCTTATTATCTGGAAACTAAAATATTATTATGCAGGTGTTTTGCTGATTTGTATGTTGGCATTTTTGCTTAATATGTATTTGGAGCATATTTTTCTCAAAAAAATCTATCAAAAATATCCGTTTTTAAGTTATTTTATGGTTGTTTTTTTGATGTTTATTATAATTTTTCCTACTGGTTTTTTGCATTGGAATTTGCAGCCTTACTACTTTTTGAAGGCAATAGAACAAAATCACGACCAAATTTATAACATCAAGCCACAAGATGCCATACAATTTAATAATCTAAAAGGAAATTGGAGTAGTTTGTTAGAAAATACACCGTTGGCTATGTTTTCAGGGCTTTTTAGGATATTTTTGTGGGAAAGTAAAACTTTTTTGCAAGCACTTGCAGGCGCAGAAAATTTACTTATTTTAGGGCTTTTTGTGGCTAGTTTGGTGCGTTGGTGGCAAAATGGCAGGTATTTTTCTACCCTAATTTTTGTAATTTTGATTTATATTGTTGTACTTGCCACAATGCTTGCGTTATCTTCTCCTAATTTTGGTACTTTAAGTCGTTATAAAGTGGGTTTTGTGCCTTTTGAAGTGTATTTGATGCTTTTGGTATTTTATCAGAAAAAAGTTAAAGCAAACTTGCTTTAACAGACTAAAAAACGTATTTTTGTCAAAATTCAACTTATAATTAGCATTTCATTATGGAAAATTTAACTCACAAAACGGAAATATCTTCCACTATTTTGGGTACAGTTGCTGATATGCGTTTGTTCTCTTTTGATGCTAAATATGATGCAGGAAGGGCGCAAGTGGCAAATGATAATCAAAATTTCCCTAACTTTACTGCACAAGAAAATACAGGCAAAAATTTGTT
>JANYGM010000033.1 GCA_025362415.1 bacterium | reverse complement strand
TTTTATCTTTATCCTCAAAAATAGTTGTTACATAATCATTAGGAACACCATTTGCCTTACGAAAACTCCTAAATTCTTTTTGGTCATACTTCAAAACGCCATATCCTTCCACAGAAATCCAAAAATTTTGGCTAGTATCTTCATAAATAGTTGTAAAATTCGCAAGATTGATATTTTTACTACCACTATTAATGGTATTATCATTATTTGGCACATCAAAAATAACAGCCCCCCCACGTTGATAAATATAAATTTTTGTTGAATTATTTTTATCTGTTACAAGCAACCAAATACGTTTTTGAGAATCTTCTAAAACAGGCTTAATGTTTTTTCCTACAAATTCTGGGAGATTTTGAATGGGAGAAATAGCGAGGTCATCTCCATTATATTCATATAAAAGTTTGCTTGTAGCAACGAGCAAACCATTGGAAGAAGTACCTAAAATACCTTCTACAAAGTTATTTTGAGTAAGTGGGAGGTATTGAGAACTAAAATCAACAAAATTTTCGTGGTCTGTAGAAAAAACAATTTTGCTACTTCCTTGCTCTCTTTTAGCAAAAATCCATATTTTGCCGTTGGTTTCTTGGTAATATTGAAAACTCTCACCATCAGGAAAACCTTGTTTCTTTGTATAATTTTTAAAAACTTTGCCATTATATTTGCTTGCACCATTTTGCGTAACAAACCACATATTATATTTATTATCTTCAAAAATTTTCTTAACGTGATTATCAGTTAAGCCATTTTCTGTGGAAAAAGTCTGAAAATTAGTCCCTCCAAAACGACTTACTCCACCATTAGTAGCTACCCAAAGTGCGCCTCGTTTGTCTTGATAAACGTCTGCTACTTCTGATTGTGGCAAACCCTTATCCAAAGAAAATATACGGAAACTATACTGTTGTGCAAGCAGAGGCGCAGGCAAAAAGCCTGTTAATATCATTAAGAACAACAAATAATACCGTTTGTAAAACACAATCAAAGCGTTAATCAAAGAATAATTTAAGATATAGAATAGCACCTTGCAATTTGCTATAAAAAAATGAAATATAAAAGAAAAAAGTAATAATTATATTTTGTAAATGAATTATTACTTTTATTTATGTTCTTTTGCAACATTATTATTAAGTTAAAATGATGATTATCAATATTTTATATTTAATTATTGATTTGTAATTCATCACTAACAGAAAGTTTCTACAATTTTCTTTTTTTTATTTCCAAAATACTTGCAATTAACATTACAAGAAGGCAACCAATGACATTAAGCCACAAAAATGCCATTATATCTGCCAAATAAATGCCAATAATAATGGCTTCTGTAATGATAGCAGCATAAAAAACGGCTGTTCCACCTACTTTTTTGAGGTAAAAAGCAACCAGAAAAATCCCTAAAATAGTACCGTAAAACAACGACCCCAAAATATTTACTGCCTCAATCAGATTACCCAATTTGCTGGCAAAAAGTGCCACAATCACGCAGAAAACGCCCCAAAAGACAGTTGCCAAACGTGAAATAGCTAATTCTTTCTTATCTTTTTCTTCTTTTTTTCCTTTGATTTGTGATAAATCTTCATCAGAAACATCATTTTTATCAAAAAAACGCTTATAAAAGTCAATAACAGTAGTAGAAGCCAAAGAATTTAGTCCACTAGCCGTAGAACCCATTGCAGCAAGAAAAATAATAGCAATAATCAGCCCTACAAGTCCGCTAGGCAGGTATTTCATCACAAAATTCAGAAAAACATAATTAGTGTCGTTGGTGTCTGCTTTGGGATTATTTTTTTTGATAATTTCTAAAGCATTTTTGCGTATAATTTGGCTTTCTTTCTCAATTTGAAGGAGTTTTTGTTGTTCAATATTGATTTTTTCTTGCTGATTTGAATTACTATTTTGGTGATTATTTTCTTGCTTTTTATTCTCATTCATCACCTCCACAAGTTTGTTTACTTGTGCTTGTTTTTGTTGATGTTTTTGCTCAAAATCTTTCTCTAATTCTTTGTATTTAGCCTCGTAAGGCGTGTTTATGATATTTTCTCTTTCCCCACTATTAAAAAAAATAGGTGGCGTTTGGTATTGATAAAACACAAAAACAAGTGTTCCTATGATTAGGATAAAAAATTGCATAGGAATTTTGATAAGTCCGTTCATAAGTAGTCCTAAACGGCTTTCTGTACTATTTTTGCCTGTCAAATACCGCCCCACCTGCGACTGGTCTGTACCAAAATATGAAAGTTGCAAGAAAAAACCACCAATCAGCCCAGACCAAATATTATAGCGGTTTTTGAGGTCAAACGTAGTGTCAATAGTGTTTAGTTTATCCATTTTTCCTGCAATGTGCAAGGCATCAACAAAGCCAATATCAGCAGGAAGCAAAGAAATTAGCACACCTGTCGCAATAAAAAGTCCACCAAAAATAATACTCATCTGGAACATTTGCGTATAAGAAACCGCCTTAGTACCGCCATAAACGGTATAAAGTATCACTAGACCACCCATTAAAAATGTTGTGTAGAGTATATTTATCCCAAGAATGGTAGAAAGTATGATAGAAGGCGCATATATAGTTATTCCAGTAGAAAGTCCACGTTGCAACAAAAATAAAAATGCAGTAAGGGAGCGTGTTTTTAGGTCAAAACGCTGTTCTAAGTACTGATAAGCCGTAAAAACATTGAGTTTCCTAAAAATAGGAATAAACGTAATACAAAGCACAATCATAGCAAGTGGTAACCCAAAATAAAACTGAATAAAGCGCAAACCGTCACTATATGCCTGCCCAGGCGCAGACAAAAACGTGATAGCACTTGCTTGCGTAGCCATCACAGAAAGTCCTACGTGATACCAAGGAAGCTGTTTATCTGCAAGCAAATAGCCTTCAATATTCTTCGTTCCCTTGCTTTTCCAAATGCCATAAACGACAATAAAAAGCAACGTAAAACTTAAAACAAACCAATCTAATAGAGGCATTTTTTAGTGTGTAGTGAAATAGTGTGTAGTGGTTTTTTACGAAAAATATTTCATAAAAAAATAAAAGAATAGTATCAGCGCAAAAAGTGTGCTAGCAACCAGTAAATAGAGATTTTGCCATGTTTTGAAGATGGGCGGATTATCATTATTGAGGATAGTTTTTGGTAGATTTTCCATTTTTAGTTTTTTTAGTTTTACTGGCAAAACTATTAAAAAACTCCTCAAAAAACTAATTTTTAGAAATACATTTATTATATTTGGGGAAAAATATACAATTTCTAAAAAATACCAGTATGCCTCTTAAAGATAACGTAGTAGTAATAGTAGATGGAAAAGTATATGATTCTCAAGAAATAATACGCCAAATAAAAGCTAAATATGGAGAATACCCTATTATTTCTCAATCTACCAAGGATATGATAGCAGATAATGTAGCAAGAATGAATAGAGGAACAATAAAAATAGACCCTAAAATAATTGAAGAGCTTGGCTTAAAATAATTTGGTTCTACTAACATTTATACGGAAACCTTATTTTGTAAATTATTATTTTGTATTTAGCCCCAGCGGGGCGAG
>JANYGM010000028.1 GCA_025362415.1 bacterium | reverse complement strand
CGTGGAATCACAATGTAACTGCTATTTATGCTACTTATATCCAAACTGGCAATCCTATTCCACAAAATTCTGTAGAAGTTACGTTACCAAAATTAAATTTGGGTGTTGCCAAAAGATTTGCCATTCAGGGTAATTTTGGGCTTCTGGGCGCAATAGAGCTAGCTTCTACCTTTGATGGGCGCAGGAATGTACTTGTCAAATCAAAACTAATTTCTATTGACCCTAAAATTGGAGTAGAGGCTGATTTTAAACAAAAAGTGTTCTTACGTGCAGGAATGGGCGAAATCCAGCAACTCCGTAACTTTGATAATACTACTTATAATACTTTTCAGATAAATTTTGGGGTTGGTCTAAAACTTGGGAATTTTTGCATAGATTATGCCCTTACAGATACAGCAAACACATCAGAGGCACTTTATTCTAACTTTTTTTCAGTGAAAATAGGCTTTTAACTATATTTTGTAAATATAGTTACTATAAAAGTTGCGTTACAATTAGAGTTTTTATAGCTTAGTAATCAAATAGTTATGATAAAATATTTTGTAACCACCCAAGCCCATCCTTCCTAAGTAGCTTATCTTGTAGGGGTTTGGAAAATATTTGTATTGAATGTAGGGGCGACCCTTGCGGTAGGCTGTTCAGAAGGTTATACTGGACTTCCCCCAGCCTTCTGAACAGCCTACCCTTGCGGTTGCCCAAAATGCGAAAGCAACACGACAATCAGAACGCAAAATCATCTACAAAAACAAATTTAAAGCCTATTCAAAGAGGGCAACCGCAAGGGTTGCCCCTACAAATACAAAACCTCTACAAGATAAGCGTGGAACGTGGGGAACGACAAACAATAACTATGTATAGTAGTATGATGATAATCTTGAAATGATACTTAATAAATTGATTGTCAATATTTTATATTCATTCATAATTCACAATTCAAAATTATTCAAATAAATGAACTCATACGGACAAAAATTTAAAATAACTACTTTTGGAGAATCTCACGGAATAGCCGTTGGAGTCGTTATAGATGGTTTTCCTGCTAATTTTTTGATAGATTTAGCACAAATTCAGCAAGAATTAGACAAACGCAAGCCAGGACAATCAGCCATCACCACACAACGCAAAGAAGAAGATAAAATAGAAATTCTTTCAGGAATTTTTGAAGGAAAAACAACTGGAATGCCTATTTGCCTACTTGTACATAATGAAGATGCAAAAAGTAAAGATTATTCACATATTGCAGACAAATTTCGTCCTTCACACGCAGATTATACGTATGAAGCAAAATATGGCTTTCGTGATTTTCGTGGTGGTGGGCGCAGTTCTGCACGTGAAACGCTTGCACGAGTGGCTGCAGGCGCACTTGCAAAGCAGTTTTTGGCACAAATGGGGCTAAAAATAACCGCTTATGTATCACAAGTAGGAGAAATAATTTCTACAAAAAAATACCAAGAATTAGATTTTTCAGAAATAGAAAACAACCCTGTGCGTTGTGCTGATGTGGTTTTAGCAATAGAAATGGAAAATTATATCAAAGAAATCAAAAAGCAAGGTGATACTGTGGGCGGTGTGGTGAGTTGTGTAATCCAAAATATGCCTGTGGGACTTGGTGAGCCTGTTTTTGACAAACTTCACGCAGAACTTGCTAAGGCTATGATGTCTATCAATGCTGCCAAAGGCTTTGAGTATGGAAGTGGTTTTGCAGGTGCAAATATGCGTGGCTCACAACATAATGACGTGTTTTTTACAGATGAAAATGGCAAAATTCGTACAAAAACTAACTTTTCTGGTGGCATTCAAGGGGGGATTTCTAATGGAGAAGATATTTATTTTAGAGTAGCTTTTAAGCCTGTTGCAACGCTTTTGCAACCTCAAGAAAGCATCAATAATATAGGTGAAAGCGTGATTGTAGAGGGGAAAGGTCGCCACGACCCTTGTGTTGTACCTCGTGCCGTTCCTATTGTGGAAGCTATGGCAGCACTTGTTTTGATGGATTTTTATTTGAGGAAGTAGCCCCGTATCCATTGTCATATAGGGCTTCCGCATCTAATTTAAGGCTTTTTGATGGGAATAACGATATTATGAAAATATTTAATTTATCAAATATAACATTACAAGAGTTCACAATTATTTATTTTGCATCAAAACCACTTTTTATAAATTTAATATCTAATTTTCCCAATTAAATTGGATAAAAAGTCTTAAAAGTGCCAAATTAGATGCGGAAGCCCTATTATTTCATAGCTTCCGTTGGCTTTGTAATCTCTTTTTTTAAAAAAGATTGTTCTTCCAATGCCAAAACACTTGCTGTAATATCACTCAGCATTACCACAGAAACCGCAGAAATAGCGGCTTCTAGCTTATACATTTTATTGAAGTCAGTACCTAATTCATAGG
>JANYGM010000002.1 GCA_025362415.1 bacterium | reverse complement strand
CGATCTGCGCTTCCTCGTGTGCGTGATTTCAAAGGTATTAGTGATAAAGGTTTTGATGGCAAAGGTAATTATACTTTTGGCGTGAAAGAACAAATTATCTTCCCAGAAATTTCTATTGAGAAAGTAAATAAAATCTCTGGTATGGATATTACACTTGTAACGACAGCTGGAACAGATGAAGAAGGTCTTGCCCTTTTGTCTGCACTAGGAATGCCGTTTATGGGTCAAAGTAAACAACAATAATAGTGAGTAGTGAATGAGTGAGTAGTTTTTAGTGAAATACAAACTCATCACGTATCATTACATAACGTATAACTACATAAAGCAATGGCTAAAGAATCAATGAAAGCGCGTGAGCGCAAAAGACAAGCCTTAGTTGATAAATATGCAACTAAAAGAGCTGCCCTTAAAGCAGCTGGCGACTATGAAGGACTAGATGCGTTGCCTCGCAATGCCTCACCTGTACGTTTGCACAACCGTTGCAAACTTACTGGTCGTCCAAAAGGTTATATGAGAAGATTTGGTATCTCTCGTGTGCTTTTCCGCCAAATGGC
Source organism: bacterium (assembly GCA_025362415.1). GTDB lineage: Bacteria > Bacteroidota > Bacteroidia > Cytophagales > Thermonemataceae > JANYGM01. Next base: position 26,525 of record JANYGM010000002.1, on the reverse strand, counting down.
TTCTGATGGAAAAATACCTGGTATCACAAAATGTAGCTGGTAATTTTTGCAGAATAATAAAAACTCCCTCTTTTTTCGTCAGATAATAAGAGGGAGTTTTTTTGTTGGGGAAATTGTATTAAAATATTTATAAACATACCGCTCCGCTGGAGCTGAATACATTTTTTGACCTATTTTTCTATAAATATGCCAGTCCGCTGGACTTTAATACATTTTCCGAAATCCAAGCCGTTCACAGTATAGTAACAAAATATAAAGTAGCCGTTGTTTCAAATAGAAATCCACTAAGAAATAAAGAAAAAGTCGCAGAAAATACTTTATCCACCAGAAGAAAGACTTTTAAAGGTGATTTAAGCAACTAATTATCTTTAACTTGACAGCAGTGAGTAGGACACTACGACTACAAACAGTGTATTGAGCGTCCCACTCTTGTATTTATCACGCAAACAAGTGGGACGCTTGAATACACTAGATAAGTCGTAGTAAGTTTTTTTACTTCTAAATTTTGTCAGGTACTAAGAAAAAAATGACAAAAAATACGCCAACTCTCATATTTTTTCTTAAATTTCGTAAAATTTAACCATAAAAACTCAACAACTTATAACTTATGCCTGTTTCAAAAGAAATCTACCTAAAACTCCTTCAAAACAATGAAGAATGGGTAAAAGAACGCCTAAAAACTGATGCCCATTATTTTTCAGACTTAGAAAAAGGACAAAGTCCGCATTTTCTTTGGATTGGTTGCGCTGATAGCAGAGTGCCTGCAGAAGAAATTACAGGACTTGAGCCAGGTGATGTTTTTGTGCATAGAAACATTGCTAACGTGGTTTCTACCAATGATTTTAATTTGATGAGTGTTTTGCAATATGCAGTAGAAGTGCTTCACGTACAACACATTATTGTGTGTGGGCATTACGGTTGCGGTGGTGTGATTGCCTCTATGAGCAACAAAGATTTTGGTTTGGTGAATAAATGGCTTCATAACATCAAAGAAGTCTATTTTACACATCACAAAGAACTTGATGCAATAGAAAATGAAGAGCAACGTGGGCGCAGACTCGTAGAACTCAACGTACAAGAGCAAGTACGCAACCTTGCAGAAACTTCTATTGTACAAAAAGCGTGGAATAAACGTGAATTGAGCGTTCACGGTTGGGTTTTTGATATGGGAACAGGATTTATCAAAGATTTAAATGTGATGCTAGACGACCAAGAAAGCCTACACCCCATTTTTAGATATGATTTGAAATAAGCAAAAATAAAATAAAAAGCCTTTCAAAAGTGATTTTGAAAGGCTTTTTATTAGTGTTTTTTTCTTATTTTCCTTCTATGATTTTTTGCTCCTCTGCCGTAATTTCGTACAAATCATACACAAGTGCATCTATTTTGCGCTCATTTTCTAGGCTATCCAAACCAGTTGCTTTTTGAGAGATAATGGCATCTACTAAGTCTGCTATTTCCTTTGCTTGTTCGTCTGTTGGCTTGAAAATAGGAATTTCCAATAACGGTTCTTTGTCTAACTGATACGCATTTCCCTGCATTTTGCCCTTAGAACGCAACCAAAACGCCACCAACTTAGAATTAAGCAAACCCGTCAAATACTTTAAATTGATGCGGTTTGTTTTGATAATTATAAAAGTTCTTGAAACATAGCAATCAAAATCAGTATATGTAAAAACTGGTTTGACAGGGCATTTTCTTTGAACTAAAATTTTTGTACCCTCAAATAATGATTGCTCTCTTGAACGGTTTAAACCATAAGGCGCAAATGCAGAAGTTATTATTGGTTTGAAATTATCCAAATGTTCTTTTATTTTTGGATAATTCTCAATTCGCATTTTATTTGTCAATTTATCAATTTTACCAATATTAGATTTTGTATAGATTATCCAATGTGTATTTTTGGAATTTCCGTAATGTCCTAATAATTGCTTAGTTGTATAATATGGTTTGATAATTTCCTTTTCAACTTCAGAAAATCCTTTTGAATCATATTCTAATTGAGAAAGCACAAAAACACCATCACCAATCTTTGCGTCTTTTTGCATTATTTGGGCGTTATCTTTACTTACAACATCTTGCATAATATCAATACCATTGCCAAATTCTGTTTTGACACTAATAAAAAAATTATGTTTTTCTTTGATTTTTCCAAGCAGTTTTATATTTGCGTCAGAGTTGAAAGTGAGTTTTTTATCTACCAAATCACTTCTATTGATAGTTGGACGTAAATAATGCAAATGTGGTTCTGGACTTTGTGCGAGCAATAGTTTTGCTTCGTCCAAAGTTTTTGCACCTGCGCCCATTCTCCTATAATCAAAATCATATTCATTTGGCTCTTTGGTATTCCTAAAATTCATTATCATTGTTTGAATAGCCGCACTATCAAACACCATAAATGCCCCAAAATCAATTAAACTAATGATTTGTGTGTTTTGCATTATTATTTTTCTAAATTTTGATGCACCTGCATTTGTTCCCCAGTTGTTGGTAGCAATATAAGAAAAACAATGATTAGGTTTTACTAATGAAAGTGCCAAATTTCCAAATAGATACCACAAATCCATTTTCCCTTGATAGCAAAGATTATCTTTTAAATCTTTGAAAGCATTTTTATTATAATCCTCTTTGATGTATGGCGGATTTCCAATAATCAAATCAAAACCTATAAAATCCCCATTTTCGTCCAAAATTTCTGGAAATTCATATCTCCATTCAAAAGAATTTTCATACGAACTACGTTCAATCATTTCTAATCTTTCGTTGCTAGTTTTTTCTAGTTCTATTTCTAGTTTAGCCATTTTTTTGGCATCTTTTTCAGTTATTTCACCAAACAATAAACTAGAAATAACCAGTATTTCCTGCGAAATCTTAGCAATTTTCTTGTCTATGGCTGCAATACGAGGCACTCTCTTTTTAAATTCGTTTTTGAATTCTTTTATTTGCTTCAAAAGTTGTTGTTTGAGTTTTTTATCTGTCGCATTTTTGTATTGATTTACCCAAAATTTGTACTCATCAATTTTCTTAATAAAATTGGGTATTTGCTCAAAAACATCATTTTTGACATCAAAACGGCTCAAAAGACTGTTTCCAGTTTTTATATTGATGTCAATATTGGGCAAGGTTTCAAGTTCTTTAAACTTGCTTTCTTGTGTGTAGTACATATTTTTTAGCAGTTCTATCCACAAACGCAAGCGACAAATAAGCACAGATTTTGGGTTGATATCCACACCAAAAAGACAATTTTCTATGATTATTTGTTTTTCATTGAACAAAATTTCTTGGATTGCTTGACTATCTGGATCTTTAAAATTATAGATAAAAATCTTATTTACATCTCTATCTTTAACAACTAATTCATCATCTTCAGTAGAAATATCATAATCTCTTAATCTTAAACCCTTTTTATCCGCCAAAATGCGTAATTCGTGTTTAATTACAATCATTTCATTAAGTGCAGACACCAAAAAATGCCCAGAACCTACTGCAGGGTCGCATATTCGTAGCTTATTGAAAGTTTCATTAGCTTGTTTTATGGTGATTTTATCTATTTTATTTTGCAATTCAACAAAATCTGGACAAGTCCAATTATATTCCTCATTAAATTTCTGAATAACTGCCCTACGTATGCTCTCACGGCACATATACATTGTGATAAAGGAGGGCGTAAAAACAGAGCCATCTTTATAACCGTTGATTTTCTCAAAAATCAGCCCCAAAACCGCCGCATTGATGATTGTTTTGTTATCTTTTTGAATTGTAACATCAGCCTCACTCGCAAAATCAAAGGCATCTAAAAACTCAAAAAGGTATTTTAGTGTGTCGTTTGTGCCTGAAATACGTTTTCCGTTGTCATCTTTCAAAACAGTTGCATTGAAAATGGGCATATCAATAAAGCTATCCAAATCTTTGATTCTAAGCGCACTTTCTGCATCTGTGGTATCAAATAAGGCACTATTGAGGTACGGAATATCACCAAATTTGTCTGTAATATATTTTTCTCTTTCCGCCACAGGAATAGCCAACACTCTAAAAAACAAAGTATCAAGTTCCTTAAAATCTTTGATTTTAGAGATTTTAAGGAATTTTATGTTAGGGTCTTTTTTGTGGTATTTGAGCAGTTGCCCTTCCAATAATTTGAGAAATAAAATGCGGTTGAGCCACGCAATACACAGTTCTAACGCAAAACTAAAAAGTTGTTCGTCTTTATTTTCTCCAAATTGTTTGATATTTTGATACTCATCATATTCATCACTTTGAATAAGGTTAGTAATAGTATTTTCCAAAAGTGAGCCTTTATTTCTATCTTTTGGATTGGCAATTCTAGTAATAATTTTCTTATTTGTACCTGTTTCCTCCACGCCCAAAATATGCAAAAGTTCGTTATAAAATGCTGTATTAAGCGTATTGGCATCATTTTGGAAAGAAAGTTTTAGCAAATGTTCAGGTGAAAACATCTTGTATGTGTCCACAAGTAGCATTTCTTGTTCTTTTTCAAGTATTAAATCATTATTTACAACATCTTTGAGTTTTCGTATATCAAAATACGTACATTCAAGCGTTTTATCTTCCAAAAACGGTTTTGCAATTTCCTTATAAAACCAGTCAGTAGTGTTTAAACCTAGTTTTCCTTCTGTCCAATTTTTATAATCTTCTTTGAGTTTTTTATCTTCAAAGAAAAATCTTTCAAAATCTGCGGCATCAAAAACATACCATTCATAAATATTGGTAATGATTAAGTGCTTGATTTCCTTGTTGTTACTTATAAATCTTTCTTTCAAATAATAATGTAAAAGCTCTTGTAATGCTTTTGCATTGGGGTTTGTAGCAGAAATCATTTCTGTTTTGTTGCTTGTTCTTTTGACCTCAATAATCACTCCAACGCTAGATTTGGCAGTTTTGTCGTTATGAATAACCAAATCTTGCCTACCTTTTGTGTTTACTTCGTGTAAATCTTTGTAATAAGTATTTTTGAGAAATTCTATGACAATATTTTTCTGATTTTCTTCAGTTTCTTTGTCGTTGATGCCTTCAAGCAATTTAGAGAGATTATTTTTAAAAGTAGTTGCTTGCGTCAAACCAAGATTAGCCCTGCGGTAAGAGGAGTTAAGCGTTTGTACAGGTTGTTTTAGTTCTAATTGCATTGATTTTGGAGTAGAAGGATTAGAAAAATATTATGCACAAATATAAGTTATTTAGTCCGTAATATTTTTGAGGTGAAGAAGAAATATTTTAATTGATGTTTTGCTCCAAAACAGCGTTTTGATAAATCAAACGCTTACATATTTTACACCCTTAGGGTGTAAAATACATTCATTACCAAAATAAAATATTTTTTATTTTGGTAATGAATGTATTTTCGTTATGTTTGTTGCAACACTCCATTACATAAACAAACAAAAGACTAATACTAAATGCAATTTAAAGCAGGATACATAGCAGACAGTATTGCAAAAATCATTACTGAGTATAAATCTAAATTAGATGACAACAATATTGCAGAAAAAAATAAACTTCTGCAAATAAATGGTTTACTTCAATATGTCAGCTCATTTGAGGTAGTGTTTCCCTATGAGGAGCATACGCTAGATTTCCATAACCTAAATCCAGTTTTAGCAACAATCAATAACATAATTACAAGAGGTTTGCCAACAAGAATGCCTGTAATTATAGAAACAATATTTGCAGATATAGGCCTTACTTACCCCAATGAAAGTGAATTTGAATTAAAATTCCCCAACGCAAAGAAAAAAATTGACTTTGAAACCATATTTGAACTGTTACATATTCTAGAACCTAAGTTAGAAATAAGTAAAAAGCAGTATGGGGGATTTCCTGGTAGTTTGTCTGAATGGAATTTTTTAGACCAAATGTTAAAAGAATTTCCATTTGCAAAGCAAATATTACAATCTCAACGAGATTTTTCTACCATTAGCAAAAAACTTGCAGGTGGGAGAACTTTGGATTTTTCTTATGAATTTCCTTACCACAATGCAAAAAAAAATGATGGTTTGACAGACAAAGAAAGAAAAGGAGTTATTTTTGAATTTGACGGACCTGATCATCAATTACAAGAGGTGAAATTTTATGATAAATACCGTGATGAAGAAGCAAACGAAAATAATTTTGAAACTTTACGACAATCTTGTGGTGAAGTTGGAATAAATTTAAAGGTTGAAAAAGAGCTTAATAGTGAGTATTTTGATGCTTTTAAAACAAATTACAAACGTGATATCAAGGAGTATCTTGATGAATATTATTTGCTTTTTATACCTTTGGCAGTGGCAAGAATTCAAAAAACTATCATTGAGTTTTTGTTGAAAAATCTAGATGAATTTAACAAAAAAGAAGAAATAAAAATTGCTATTATTGAAAGAGATTTGCCTTGTGGTGCTATTGCAATAGCATCTTTACAAGAGTTCTTTGAAAACATTAACGAGCTTTTGGAAAATAAAGACAAACTAAAACTACCAAAAGTTAATTTAACAATTTTTGACAACAAAAAATGGGTAATTAATAAATTTAAAGGAATACATTTAGATGCCAAAATAGAAACTGAAACAGATTTTAATTCAAGATTAACAAATTCAACTTTTGATTTTGATATAGTCATTGACCACTCAATTTTGAGGCGTTCTGACATTTATAACGAAAAAGATTTTATTTGTAAAAATGCCATTAAAATCAGGTCGTCTCATTATTTTGATACCAATAACGGCAGGAAAGTATATTGTGCTAAATTGCTAGATTACAAGGAATTAGTAAAAAAACAAGATGATGGTTCTTACATTCCAGTAAGTAAAGACGTAGAAAATAATATCAACTTTTTTATTCAAAATATTTTTAGAAAAGTAGGTTTTAGAGAAGGACAACTGCCCATTATTTCCCGAGCCTTACAACAAAAACCTGTTATTGGACTTTTGCCAACAGGGGGTGGTAAGTCTTTGACATTTCAATTACCTACGTTCTTACAACCAGGTTTATGCTTAGTTGTTGACCCTATAAAGTCGCTAATGGAAGACCAAGTAAGGGTACTAAAAGAAAATTGGATAGACTGTTGTGATTTTATCAATTCTAATGACAAACGTGAAGTCAAATTTAAAAAATTAGTTGATTTTAGGTTTGGTGAAACAATGTTTTTATTTATTTCACCTGAAAGATTTGTAATGGAAGATTTTAGAAATATCATTAAAAATATTGATGTTGCTAGATTTGGTTTAGGTTTTTCATATTGCGTAATTGATGAGGTACATTGCGTTTCTGAATGGGGACACGACTTCCGTTCTACCTATTTGATGTTAGGGAAAAATGCACAAAGGTTTACGACAACCAAAAGCAAAAAACCAGTATCTCTTATGGGATTAACGGCAACGGCTTCTTTTGATGTTTTAGCTGATATTGAAAGAGAACTAGACATTAAACATGATGATGTAGCAAATGCCATTATTATGATAGAAAATACCATTAGACCAGAATTATTTTTTAGAGTGATTGATGTAACAGGCGAAGATAGTAAAGAAGAGAGAATAAACGCATTAAAAAAAGATTTTGGGAAAATAGGTAAAAATTTATCAAAAATAAATGAGGAAGAGATTTTAAAACAATCCCTAATGCATCATTATGTAGAATTTGAAAATTCAGATTATGGAATAAAAGATGACAAAACACAAAAATATACAATCAATGAAACAAATAAAGATGCGGTTTCAAAAATAGAAATAGAATTTAAGAAACTAAAAATTGATGAAAAATATTTAAAAGATAATAAACACAAAAATTTATTAGAAGATATTTCACAAAATGAATTTTATGGTATTGTATTTTGCCCAGTTAAGGGGAAAGAAGGGAATAAATCAGGTGTTGATTTTGTATATGATAATTTAACTTCAGATTCAAAAGGATTTTTCTATGCTAGTGATACAGAAGAGTTAAGTACAGAAGTGCAAAAGCATTTTAAAGATTTCACAACTGATAAAACCAAACATATTGTTTGTACGAAAGCATTTGGAATGGGAATTGATAAATCAGATATTCGTTCTACGTATCATTATTTTTATTCAGGTTCACTTGAAAGTTTGGTACAAGAAGCAGGAAGGTCAGGAAGAGATAAAAAAATATCTGAAGCAAATATTTTAGTTTCTAAAACTGAAGTTATAACAATTGATTATAAATGTCTTTTGATGCTTTCTAATGATGATACAACTAATAATCCAATAAAAGATACTTTTCATAGAACCCAAATAAGACGTTTAACCCAGAAAGGTTTTTTTAGTATTGAAGAATGTAGTAATGCTATCACTAATGTAATAGATAGACTGAACATACGGGTTGGTGGACACCAACAAAACATTTCACAAGACGAAAAAGATAGCTTAATAAAAAGATGTGAAAATTTTATTAAAATAAGTTATCAAGATAGAAATATTCATAATTTCTTTTATCAAGGCTCATTTAAAGGGATAGATACAGAAATAAGCCAATTTTATTCGTTATTTAAAGAAAAAGAATTTACTATTACAAGTAGACTTAAGAATTTAAACGAGGAATTTAATTTAGAAAATAACGCTGATTACCTATTCAAATTTTGGAGGGAAAAGGCAAACATAAGGTTATATATTTCGGATTATGATGAAACTGATTTAGGTTTCATAAATCTTTCATTACCCATTATTCCTCCTAAAAATGAAAAATTATTAAAAATTTCCTCCTTTCTACGAGCTAAAAATGAAGGTAAAGATGATGTTTTTAATTTATTTACAGAAGAAATTATTGATGATACATTAAATGAGGGAACCTTTATAGAAGTATTTAATAGCTGTGAAACTGATGAATTTCCGTTTATCATTACTCCTAAAAAAATATTCCCAGATAATTTCAAAACTATTCTTAAAAAGATAACAGAAATACCTGAACAAACAAAAGTTCAAGCCACTCATTGGGACTTACTTAATACCCTTTATTCAAATGCAACTACTTTTGATAATTTGATTTTAAACATACAGGGTCAATATCAAACAATAGGTTTTAAATGGTGTACATTTCATACTGATTATGATGAAAAGTACATCACTAGATTAAAAGGGGCTTTTGAGGAGAAAGTTGATGTTAAAGATTTTCTTATCCTTATTTATGAAATTCAAATTGAAAGGTCTTTTGAAAATTCAAAGGGCAGTTTTCCGAATTTTCTTTTACTGTTAGAAGAAAATATAGCCCAACTGAAATTTAGTTTTGATAAGAAAAATGATATTGAAAGATGGTTGAAGTTGTATTATAATAGGTCAAGGCATTTTAAACCAACTAATGACACAGGTAGGTTGATTTACCGTATGCATTGTATGGGATTATTAACGGATTATGAAATAGATTACAGAAATGGTAATTTGTTCATTTGCACTTTCAAGAAATATCAAAACATTGAAGATTATGTAGATGTGATAGATAAATACCTAAAAAGATATTTATCAGAGCAAACAGTCATTGAGAAAATTAAGGAACTAGAAAGCAAGCTAACAAAGCCAACTGTGATAGAAAATATTTTGGAATGTCTTTATTTTCTAGCTGAATTTTCATACAAAGAAATTGCAACCAAAAGAACTAGAGCAACAGATGAAATTGAAGATATTTTGAATAAAAGTATAACAGATGAAGCTTATACCAAAGATTGGTTTAAACAAAATCTATACATAAAAGAACAAATTTACTTTTATTTCAACGCAAAATATGCAAGAGCAGGCTTCAAAATAAATGGAAAACCCTTTTCACTTTTAGATGACTATAAAGACGCAACACAAGACAAAGCAAGTATGCTAAATAAATATTTAGGTAAAGATGACGAAAAAGGCGTTTTTCAATTAGAAGGAACAGAGCAGAATAATTACAAGCATATGATGGGTTCTTGTAAGAAAATTTTGCGGTCTTTAAGTGAAAGCGACTTAAAGAAAGAATGGCTTTTACGTTTGCTAAAAGCATTTTCTATGTATGCTGTAAATAATGCCTCATACATATCAGAGGCAAATGAAGAACTAGAAAAAGGTTTTGTACTTCTTTATGAAGATGATAATTATCACCAAAACGACTATGAAATTATAAATCCTATTTTTAAAGGGTATTTTGAAAAATTGGAGAAAAACATAAAACCAGATAATCCCTCTTTTGAGGACATCAAAGAAATAAGAAAGAAAATTTTATTTCTTTTCCAAATCAAAGGTATTGAAAATTTCATTACAGAAAACCAAAAATTAACCAATATATATCATGCCTAATTACGAGGAAATAGTAGCGCAATCACAAGCCAATGTGAAATCTTTGGGTGAAAAACTTAAAGATTTAGACCAATTATATCAAGACATAAATAGTCTAAAAACAAAACCAGAGAATATTCTCTTGGCTTTTGATAAAAATTTCAAAGAAATAACGGAACAATTTAAACAATATCAGCAAACGCTAGGAGAGGCATCTAAAATGTATTTAGATGACAGTAACTCTTTGTTTATAAGTAACTTAAACGAATTAGCAGGCAAAAACACTCAATTAGAAACAGAAATTTCTCGTTTAGTAAATACTAATTTTACTCTATTATTTGCAGATTTGCAAAAGGTTTTCATTGATAAAACAAGCGAGGATTTAGCAGTAGAATTAAAACGGTTTGAAGATAATTCAACAGACTTTCAAAATAAGATATTGACACTCAAAACGCAAATTTCAAGGCTTATAAGTACTGATTTTAAACAATTATTTGCAGATTTGCAAAAGATTTTTATTGAACAAACAAGTAAGGATTTAGCAGTAGAATTAAAACGGTTTGAAGATAATTCAACAGACTTTCAAAATAAGATATTGACGTTGCAAACGCAAATTTCAAGACTTGTAGAAACTGATTTTAACACATTATTTGTAGACTTGCAAAAGATTTTTATTGAACAAACTCAAAAAGACATAGCTGTTGAGTTGGATAAAATAGATGCAAAAATAACAGATTTTCAAACGAAAATATATAGTTTTGGTGAAGAAATCAACCGACTTGAGAAAGTGGATTTAGAGAAAAACTTTGAAAAACTCCAAAAAACACTTTCAGAACAAAATATGGACTTAAAAACTGAAATTAAAACAAATAAAATAATACAAATTATAGGATTGATAAGTATGATTTCTTTGTTGTTAGGCATCATTCTTAAATAATCAATATATTTATTTTTTGTTGTTTGTATTTTCACAAACAACAATATTTTTAGGTTTTGCAAGTCGTCAAGATTTGCAAAACTTTTATATTTAATTTTCGTGCAAAATGAATGCAATAAAAATTCATAATTGAAAAAAATGCTTTATCACTATTTAATAATTACTTACCGCAACCTTAGTCGCAACAAATTTTATAGCTTTGTCAATATTTTGGGGCTTGCAGTGGGTATTTGTTGTAGTTTATTGATTCTGCTTCATATAGAAGGAGAATTTAATTTTGATACTTTTTATCCTAATTATGATAAAATTTGGCGCATAAGTGCTGATTATAAAAACCGCAAAATGGCTGCTTTTCCGCCTAATCAAGAGGAAAATCTCCAAAAAACTTTCCTAGAAATAAAGAAAATAACTCGTCTGTTGCCAACAGAAGGCACTATTTTAGGTACAGCAAAAGCCAGCGTTTTTAGTAATGATGTATTTTTTGCTGATAGTAGTTATTTTGATGTTTTCAAACAAGTTTTTATCAGTGGAAACCCTCAAAATGCACTCCAAAGCCCATTTTCTATTGTTCTTACACAAAGTTTAGCCAAAGAACTTTTTGGAGAAAATGACCCAATAGGCAAAATGATAAGCCTTAGAAGTACCAATGCTTTTCGTTATGATGGACAACATCAAGTTACGGCAATCATAGCTGATTTGCCCAAAAACACACATTTACCCTTTAAAGCCTTGATTTCGTGGAACAAAGACGACAGACTTTTAGGCATTTCGTGGACTTATACTTACTTGCGTTTTCAGGAAAAAGCAAATATCAATAGTTTTATTTTCAACAAACAATTTGATGAAAAATGGAAAAAAAACAATCAGCAAAATGATGTAAAAACCCTTGATTTTAAACCAATTTTGATGAATGTGGCTAGTATTCACCTTCATTCCAAACTTTTGAGTGAGCCATATCCAACGGGAAATCTCAATTATTTATATGTTTTTTTTATGGTGAGTGCCTTTATAATGCTTGTGGCGTGCATCAATTATATCAACCTGAATACGGCTCGTGCCGTACAGCGCATAAAAGAAATTGGGGTTAGAAAGGTGCTTGGTGCATCAAAAATGTCATTTATTTGGCAATTTGTGGTAGAGGCTTTCGTAATGGCAAGTATTTCGTTTTTTATTGCGTTTGCGCTTTGCGAAATTTCTTTGCCGTTTTTTGGAGATATTGTAGAAAAACCTCTCTCATTGAACGTATTATATGCTTCTTGGAAAAATATTTTAGGTTTTGGTGTATTTTTCTTATTTATTGTATTGTTTTCATCTGTTTATCCTGCGCTTTATATGTCTAACTTCAAATTGTTAGATGCTATCAAAGGAAATACTAATAAAAATAGAATTTCTTTGCGTAAAACCTTGATTGTCTTGCAATTCACCATTACAATTATTACGCTGGTAGGTACAGGCATTGTGTATCAGCAAATTAACTTTTTGCATTTTCAAAACTTAGGCTTCCAGAAAAGTAATATTTTGGTAGTGCGTTTGCCTAAAAATGTGCTTGAAGAGGAAAAGTTAGCACAAATCAAAAAAGAATTATTACAAAATCAGCATATCTTAAAAGTGGGAAGTTCCGTAGAAATTCCTGGTACAAATTTCACTTCACAATTTTTATTTGAAGTTGAAAATCAACAGCAAAAAACCAACAAAAATCAGAATAATAAAATCTTCAAAAAAGAACTTCTGGGACGACTTGTGATAGGAGATGATTTTTTAGAAACGCTTGATATTCAAATAATTGAAGGACAAAAAATCACACAAATACAAGAAAATAATACAGAAAAAAAGTTTCTTCTCAATGAAATTGCTGCCCAAAAACTTGGGTTTTGCGACAATGGCAACTCGCCCATTGGCAAAGAAATTATTATTGCTCGTGATAGCGCAGGAGCGGTTTCTGTGGGTGGTGTGGTCGTGGGCGTGGTCAAAAACTTTAATTTTTCGTCTTTGCACACGTCTATTGCGCCTATGGTCATTATTTATAGCAACCAAACAGGGAATTTATTTTTGAATGTAGAAACGCAATATATCAATCAAATTGAAAGTTATTTGGAGCGTATTTGGGCAAAAAATGTGTCTGGTGAGCCTTTGAGCTACTTTTTTTTAGACGAGAATTTTGATAAACATTATAAACAAGAAGAAAAATTAGGAGAATTATTGTTATATTTTTCTGTTTTGAGTATTTTTATTTCCTGTTTGGGACTTTTTGGCTTGGCTTTATTTAGTTCTGAACTGCGTACAAAAGAAGTGGGAATACGTAAAATATTGGGTGCAAGCACTTTAAACATTATTTTATTGCTTTCTAAGGATTTTATTTGGTTAGTTTTAGTAGCTATTGCACTAGCAATGCCACTAGGCTACTACATTATCACGCATTGGCTAGATAATTTTGCCTATAAAACAGAAATTCAATGGGGATTATTTGCCTTTGCAGGTATTGTAGCATTGTTTTCAGCTATTTTGCCCCTTATTTTGCAGTCTTTTATTATTGCTATCAGCGCACCAATACACGCCTTACGAACAGAATAAAGGTGTTCTAGTTCGTTTCTTTTTAACACTAAGTTCATTAAGAAATACACACTAAGAAGGCACTAAGAAATACAAAATTAGAATTTTATGCCGTTGTTAGGTGTGTTCTAGCGTTAGCGACAACAACAACAAATTAAGCATTTTGTATTCATTCACAATTCCTAATTAAAAATTCCTAATTATCTACAACATTGCTTGTATATACTCTTTTACTTTGCGCAAAATAGCAATAACTTTATAAATATCAGGTTGTGAAGCATCATAAGCTCTACTAACGGCATATTCATTGTGATTAAGAACAACAAAAAACCAACTTCTGCCTAACACATAACAGCCATAAATAGGATTTTTATCTTCATTTTTGACTTGCGCCACGAGCATTTCAGAAAGTAGTTGTCCTTTTGGGTCTGATGAGCCTTTTTTGGTTTCTTGCTTATATTCGTGAATGAAAAAGTATGGTTTTGTAGGCTTTTGTTTGCCTTTTGCCAATACAAAATCTACTCTACCACCTATTTCTATGCCTTTTATGGTGGCAGATAGTGGGCGTTGAGAGAACACTTTACAATCTTTGATTTTATAGTCAATTAGTAGCAATAAAGGCGCAATAAATTGTAATTTAAGTTCGTCTTCATTCCAAAAATCTGCATTATCCAATAATTGCGTTCTAATAAATTCCGCTAATGTTGTTTGGTAAGTATCAAGCGTTGTAGTAGATTTCAGCCAATCTTCCAAAAGTGACATTTCTTTTAACTGTATAATATCAAATTCAGTTTCTATATCTTGGGTTTCCCAATTTTCAAAATTTCTCATTATACTGTTTAGTTATATTTTTTGCATTTCTTCAACATAGTCTTTTACTTTTCTCAAAATAGCAACAATTACGTAAATATCTGGTTGTGAAGCATCATAAGCCCTGCTAACGGCATATTCTTTGTGATTAAGAACAACAAAAAACCAACTTCTACCCACTACATAGCAACCATAAATAGGATTTTTATCTTCATTTTTGACTTGCGCAACCAGCATTTCAGAAAGTAGTTGCCCTTTTGGGTCTGATGAGCCTTTTTTGGTTTCCTGTTTATATTCGTGAATGAAAAAGTATGGTTTTGTAGGTTTTTGTTTTCCTTTTGCTAGTACAAAATCCACCCTACCGCCTATTTCTATACCTTTTATGGTCGCAGAAAGTGGGCGTTGGGAGAAAATATTATAGAGTTCGCTATCATCATAAAGTGCGAAATCTATCATTTTACTGATACATTGCAGTTTTAGCTCATCTTCATTCCAATAATCCGCAAAATCTAACACCTTTAATTGTAGTTTCTCTATTTTTTGTGTTGTATAGTTGTCAAACATTGTAGTAGCACTTAGCCAATCTTCTAAAATTGGCATTTTTTTATTTTTTTCTAGGTCAAATGCTATTTCAAGGTCTTGCGTTTCCCAATTTTCAAAATTTCTCATTATATTTTGTGATTTAATTCTTGTACAAAGATAAGGTTTATTTGTTTCAAAATCCCATAAAAAACACTTTTTGTTTTTTATAGGATTTTAGCACACCTATGTAAATATATGCCCTATGAACAAAATAAAAAAAAGTAAGCAAACAAAATATCAAAGAATAGTTTTCAATAATGTTTTTTTTTTGTATGTTTGTGAAAAAAATAGTATAATACGAAAAATAAAGAAATTTTTTCTTTAACCAAAACATTTTTAATACACATTTAGTAAAGATTACAAATATAATTTACTATGACTAACATACTCTTAATTCTTGCGGCTTTGCTCCTTGTGGCTATCTTTTTGGTCATATTTAGAGCATCTAAGCTTATCTCTATTTTCAGAAATGACAGCGACCCCGACAAGGTCAGCCAGTCAAACAACATTCACGCTTATCTGTTTTTGATATTGCCCCTTGTAGGTTTTTCGTTAGCAGGCTGGTATGCCGTACATCATCTAGGGCTGATTATCCCACCTCACGCATCTAAAAATGCAGATATTACAGAGCCACTATTTCATCAAGCAACTGTGGTTATTTTGTTGATGTTTGTTATTACGAATGCTGCTCTTTTCTTTTTTGCTTTCAAATATCGTTACAAAGAAGGCTACAAAGCTACTTTTTTCACAGATAACGTAAAATTAGAAATTGTTTGGACTATCGTGCCTGCGGTTATCTTGGTTTTGCTTGTGGTGCAAGGATGGCAGGCTTGGAAAAAAATAATGTACACTGCGCCAGAAAACGCCCAACAAATAGAAGTAATGGGGCATCAATTTGCTTGGAAAGTACGTTATCCAGGTGTTGATGGCAAAATAGGAAAATATAATTTCCGTTATACAGATGCTACCAACGAAATGGGACTAGATTTTTCTGATAAGAAAAATGATGATGATTTTATGGTAAGTGAAATTCATATACAAAAAAATGTTCCTGTTGTGTTTAATATTCGTGCTAGAGATGTGCTACATAGTTTTTCTTTGCCACATTTCCGCCAGAAAATGGACGCAGTTCCAGGAATGCCTACAAAACTTTGGCTAACTCCTACAAAAACAACTGCTGAAATGCGTCAAGAACTGCAAGGACGACCAGAATATCAAACTATTGATGAAAAATCTGGTAAAACTCGTGCTGATGGTTTCAATTATGAAATTGCTTGTCAAGAAGTTTGTGGACGTGGACACTTTGCAATGCGTCTTGTAATTGTTGTTGATGATGAAATTGATTACAAAAAATGGTTAGCTACTCAAAAACCATTCACAGAAGTAAATAAAGAATATGTGGCAAAAGCTCGTATTCAACAACAAAAAGCAAAAGCTAGTGGCGTTGCAATGGTTAGTAAATAAGGACGAAGTTTGAGGTACGAAGTACGAAAAATACAAAATATTTTAATGTACTAAGAACTTGTATTAAAAAAACCTGAAAGGGTTTAATATTCATAGCCGTGAGTTGTACTTACGGAAACACGAGAACAAAATAACAAATAAAAATAAATTTATGGCACACGTAATTGAGGCTCACGCAGATACACATGCACACGCCCACGCTCACGACGAGCACGAACACCACGAAGAAACCTTTATCACAAAGTACATCTTCACCATTGACCACAAAATGATTGCTAAACAATTCCTTGTTTCTGGTATTCTTTGGGCATTTATTGGCGGTTTGTTTTCTATACTTTTCCGTTTGCAATTAGGATTTCCTAATATGGATATGTCTTTCCTAAAACCTCTTTTGGGTGGTTGGATAGAAATTCAAAAAGATGGAACAGGCGCACTAAACCCAGAATTTTACCTTGCACTCGTAACAATGCACGGAACAATTATGGTGTTTTTTGTACTTACTGCTGGTCTTAGCGGTACATTTTCAAACTTCCTTATTCCTTTGCAAATTGGTGCAAGAGATATGGCATCAGGATTTATGAATATGCTATCTTATTGGTTTTTCTTTGCATCAAGCGTTTTAATGTTCTCTTCTTTGTTTTTTGCAACTGGTCCCGCAGCAGGGGGTTGGGTAGTTTATCCGCCGCTAAGTGCGCTACCGCAAGCACTCGCAGGGTCAGGAGATGGTATGACGTATTGGTTGCTTGCAATGTCTTTGTTTATTGCCTCCTCACTCTTAGGAAGTATCAACTACATTACAACAGTAATTAACCTAAGAACAAAAGGAATGTCATTTAATAGACTTCCGCTCACTATTTGGGCGTTTTTCATTACGGCAGTAATTGGTATTTTGTCTTTCCCTGTGCTTTTTTCTGCGGCATTACTTTTGATTTTTGATAGAAGTTTTGGAACAAGTTTTTACCTTTCAGAAATATATGTAGCAGGTGAGGCTTTGCACAATGTTGGTGGTAGCCCTGTTTTATTCCAACACTTATTTTGGTTTTTGGGTCATCCAGAAGTATATATTGTATTGTTGCCAGCTTTAGGTCTTACATCTGAAGTAATTGCTACACAAGCTCGTAAGCCTATTTTTGGTTATACTGCTATGATTGGCTCTATGCTAGGTATTGCGGTGCTTTCATTTATAGTTTGGGCGCATCATATGTTTGTAACAGGTATGAATCCATTTTTGGGAACAATATTTATGTTTTTGACACTGATTATTGCTGTTCCCTCTGCGGTGAAAGCCTTTAATTATATTACTACGCTTTGGAAAGGAAATATACGTTTCACGCCTGCAATGATGTTCTCAATAGGTCTTGTATCTTTGTTTATTTCTGGTGGTGTAACGGGTATTATCTTAGGAAATAATGCTTTGGATATTTATCTACACGACACTTATTATGTAGTGGCTCACTTTCACTTGGTGATGGGTTCTGCTTCATTTTTTGGTATGATGGCAGGTATTTATCATTGGTTTCCTAAAATGTTTGGTCGTATGATGGACGAAAGATTAGGTTATTTACACTTTTGGCTAACTTTTGTAGGCGTTTATACAGTATTTTTCCCAATGCACTATATTGGTATGGCTGGTTTCCCACGCCGTTACTACTCATTCACAGGATTTGATGCGTTCCGCATTTTTGCTGATTTGAATATGTTTATTTCTGCAGCGGCTATTGTTACGTTCTCTGCACAGTTGTTGTTTGGTTTTAACTTCTTCTATTCTATGTTTAGAGGAAGACGTGCTACACAAAACCCTTGGCAGTCAAATACTTTGGAATGGACAGCACCACTAGAGCCAGGACACGGCAACTGGGAAGGTCAAATTCCTTACGTTTACCGTTGGCCTTATGATTATAGCAAACCAAATGCAGAAGCAGACGGTTTTACGGATTATATCCCACAAAACGTACCTTACTCTGTAACGAAAAATTCTAATTTGCCTCACGAAAATGACCTTATTGCTTTGGAGCAAGAAGAGATGATTCCAGAAGACAAATCATTAGTGGAACTTAAACACATAAAAGTAGGCGCACACTAAGCCCTATTTGACTAACAAAAAGCCTTTCAGAGCAATCTGGAAGGCTTTTTCTATGAAATACGGAATATTTCAGATAAAATGAAATCTAAAATATCAGTGTTGCTAAAATATTTAACTTCTAATATTTGGTTTATCCTAAAATTAGGTTAAATTTGCAACCGTAGGCATTTAATCAAGCAAAAAACACATAATTGATGATATTAGATTTAGAAACATTAAGAGTAGGAATATTAGGTTTAACGCCAGAAATTTGTTCATTTTGCTTACAAGCGTGTACTGTTTGTCTTGCTCATTCTAATCACCAAAGTGGCGTAAATGCAGCATTATCAGAAACTCATTCAGATAAGATACAATTAAATTGGACAAGTATTGTAGATGAAAAAATGCGTAGAGGTTGGAAGGATTGGGACGAAACAACAGAATATGGTGCAACTGCAATAGCTATTTTACTAGCCAATGAATTAACAGAATATCCTTGTATAGAGCGTTCTAGTAAAGGTACAGGATTTGATTATTGGCTTGGTGAGGAAGATGATATTGGGATATTTCAAACAAAAGCAAGGTTAGAAATTTCTGGTATCCTAAGTGAAAATAGTACAAATAACTTAAAACAAAGAGTTAATATCAAAGAAAAACAAACAAACATAACTGCTGATACAAATATGAATGCCCATATTTGCGTAACAGAGTTTTCAAACCCAAAATGTGCTTATAAGATAATTTAATGACTGTCAAAGAATTACATAGAGAATCAATGAGATTTATTGACCTAGCATTGCTTGCTAGGTTTGATAATACTATTGATAAAGTCAAAGAAAATTATTTGAAAGCATTTGAACTAGAAAAAGAAGCACTAAAATTGTTTATTCAAAATTCAAATCAAGAACCAACTCGTTCTATCTTAATTAGAAGTGCCGCAAATCTTGCTATTCTTTCTGGACAACTTAGAGAAGCAGAAAAGTTGGTTTTTATTGGCTTAACTGGTGATATTTCAGAAGAACTTGCCAATGAATTTAGAGATATGTTCCAAGATATAAATTTTCATAGACATTTAGCGTTAAAAGGAGTCGTATTAGACACAAAAGAAGTACAATTAAGTCTGTCTGGTAATGAAGTTGGTCACGGACTAATCAGAGGTGACGAGTTTTCAAATAGAGTACATACGCTAGAAAAAATGGCGTATAGAACTGCAGACAGATTAAGAAACAAATCTTTTACAGAAAATGTGTCAAAACAAAACATTATAGATTTTCAGCCTTATTTTTCTACTTTTAGGGCTCAAAGTTTTGCAGTTACCATAAGGTTTGGTGGCACAATAAAGCAACAAATGATAGAAGGTACAGATATTCAATCCGTTATTATTGGTGATATTTTAAATAATATTCAACTAATCAATGATGAAGATTACTTAAAATTAAATGATAATATCACAGATGAAACGTATAGGACAAATTTTATTGCATTAGCCAAACAACTTGCACCAGATGGCGACAGAATTAAACTTGTTGGATTTACTGCAGTCAAAAACAATGAGCCAATGACAGTAGCTCTTACAAAACCAGCAAGTAAGTTTAAAACTATTGCCACCAAGCAAACTGCACAAGCAACAATAACTGTACAAGAGATAGAAATAGAAGGTTTTTTGTCATTTGCAGATGCTAAAAAAAATAAGATAAAATTATCAAATGATAAAGTAAATTTTGAAATTGAAGTACCAAAGGGATTGCTTTCAGATGTTGTAAAACCATTTTTTGAGGATTATGTAATTATAACAGGTACAAAAAATGGAGAAAAAATAATACTCAAAGATATCAGAAGTAAAGAGATAAGCACACCTTAAAAGTGTATTTCTTTGCGTTGTTGAGTATTTTTGTGTGATGATACAAAAATAAACACTTTCCCATGTTGTCAAGTATTTCCATCTGACAACAGATGTGCTTTTAAATTCTGTTTATTGAAGTTGGGTGAAAACCCCCAATTTCACAAGAATGAAGAATAAATTTCTAAAAAAAGCCTTTCAAAGAAATTTGAAAGGCTTTTTTAATTTTTTCTATTACTTATTCCAAAGGTAATTTATCTTTGCGTCTTGTTCCATCATACAATTCATAACGCATAAAACGGCACTCCAAAGAGCCATTAAATAGTTTGATTTTGGGTTTTGGATTGAGACGAATGTGTTTAGCAGCTTCAAAATTAGACGTAATAATCCACGCATCATAACCCGCCCATTTCTTTTTGAGTGTATCTCCAATAGACTTATACAACGCATTGATATCTTCATCTAAATTCATTCGTTCTCCATAAGGCGGATTGATAATCAAAATTCCACGACCTTCAGGAACTTGCAAATCTTCAAAAGCAGAAGTTTCTATCTCAATAATATGTTTTAGATTGGCTTCATTAAGATTGATTATTGCTTTTCTAGCAACATTTTTAGAAATCTCGCCACCCATAATCAGAGGTGTATTTTTGTTTATTTTGCTCATAGCCTCATCATAAATGGTATTCCACAAATCCCTATCAAAGTTTTTCCATTTTTCAAAGCCAAAAAAATCTTTATAAGAACCAGGTGGAATATTTGCTGCAATCAAAGCAGCCTCAATCAAAATCGTTCCAGAGCCACACATAGGATCTACAAAATTGCTTTTTTTGTCCCAATCTGTCAATAAGACAAGACCTGCAGCAAGTACCTCATTGATAGGAGCAAGATTTGTTTTGTCACGGTAGCCTCTTTTATGCAAAGATTCACCAGAACTATCCAACGAAACAACACATTTTTCTTGACTAACAAATAAATTTATTCTCAAACTTGGGCGGTGCGTATCTACATCTGGACGACTACCATACAACTCCCTAAACCTATCAACAATAGCATCTTTTGTTTTTTGTTCCAAATATTGAGAATGGTTAAAATAATCAGAATTTAAAGAGCAATTTATGGCAAGTGTATCATCTAAATCCATATATTCTTCCCATTTCATTGCCTTTATTTTCTTGTATAACTCCTCTTCATTTCTTATTTCAAAAGAATGAATTGGCACTAAAACACGCAACGCTGTTCTTAAACAGAGATTTGCTTTGTACATAAAGCCCAAATCTCCCTGAAATCCGACTGCTCGGTTGTGTTTTTCTATTTCTATTGCTCCCAAAGTGTGCAATTCGTCTATTAAAATGTCTTCCAAACCAAACATGGTTTGTGCTATCATTTTGAAATTTGTGTCGGACATTTGATGTATTTCTTAGTTGAACTGCAAATTTATGATTTTAATGTAATAAAAATAAATATTTTTATTGGTTGTATTAATATTTTGGGATAATGATTTTTTGTAAATAAGACACTTCAAGAATGTAATCTGCAATCTTAAAAATAAAAGTAAGTTCTTTGTAGCTATTCTCAATCTGATTTTTTATTGAAGTTGGGTAGAAACATATCAGAATAGATACACTAAGCATTATTTGCTAAAAAGCCTTTCAAAGAAATTTGAAAGGCTTTTTGTTATTATTACTTAGAAAACAATGTAAACTAAATAGTTTGTTTTATGCTACTTTGAGCATTGCCATTGTAGATTTTTCAAACTTTTCTTTGGCATATTCCGCACTGACAACAAATTTTTTGATTTCTTTTTGAGAAGGAAGTTCAAACATTGCATCAGTAATTATTGCCTCACAAATAGAACGCAAACCTCTTGCACCCAATTTCAAATCAATAGCTTTGTCTGCAATATATTCTAAAGCTTCTTTTTCAAAAACAAGTTCTATTCCTTCCATTGAGAACAATTTTTTGTACTGTTTTACAATAGCATTTTTAGGCTCATAAAGAATTTTTAGTAGCGTATCACGAGAAAGTGGCTCAAGGTACGCAAGCACAGGCAAACGTCCAATAAGCTCAGGAATAAGCCCAAAAGATTTTAAATCTTGCGCTGTAATGAATTTCAAAAGTGTTTCTGGGTCTTCTACAATGTTATTGTGTTCGTTGCTGAAACCTATTGGATTGGTATTCATACGGTTAGCTATGCGTTTTTCTATGCCATCAAAAGCACCACCGCAAATAAATAACACATTTTCAGTATTAACGGCTATCATTTTTTGGTCTGGGTGCTTGCGTCCTCCTTGTGGTGGCACATTCACAACAGAGCCTTCAAGCAATTTAAGAAGTGCTTGTTGCACGCCTTCACCGCTCACATCTCTCGTAATAGAAGGATTATCAGACTTTCTAGCAATTTTGTCCACCTCATCAATATACACAATACCACGCTGGGCAGCTTCTACATCATAATCCGCCGCCTGCAAAAGGCGTGTCAAAATGCTTTCTACATCTTCTCCCACATAGCCTGCCTCTGTGAGAACAGTCGCATCAGCAATGCAAAAAGGTACTTGTAAAAGTTTGGCTAGTGTGCGTGCAAGATAGGTTTTACCCGTTCCTGTGCGCCCAACCATAATAATATTAGATTTTTCTATAGTAATATCTTCATTTGTTTCTTTCTGTACGAGTCGTTTGTAGTGATTGTAAACGGCTACAGACAAGAATTTTTTTGCCTCATCTTGTCCTACTACATAGATATCAAGGTGTTTTTTGATGTCCATTGGTTTTAGGAGTGTAAGTTTCATTTCTGGCTTTCCACGCTCCGAGTGACTAAATTCTTCTTGTACGATAGTGTAGGCTTGCGTAACGCACTCATTACAAATGTTACCTTTCATTCCTGTAATGATGAAAACGCCATCTTTTTTTGTTTTTCCACAAAACGAACAACTTGGATTTTGCGACATATCTTTTTATTTATCTTTTATTTTCTATGCTAAATTGGAGTGCAAAGATACGAAAAATATATAAGGAATTGAGGATTTTTTTGGACAACATAAAACATCTGATAATGGTATGAGAATGCCCTTGTGATAGAAGGCGTTTTGATATTTTTGTGGGAAATAATTACAAATAAACTTTTTCTAAGAAATTAGCGTTTTAATGAAAATTTACTACTTGTTCTACCTAAAAAATATAAAACGTGAAAATAGGAATGGTTTGTTATCCCACTTTTGGCGGTAGTGGAGTTGTGGCTACTGAACTTGGAAAAGCCCTTGCTAAAAAAGGGCATCAAATACACTTTATTACCTATACACAGCCTGCTAGGCTAGATTTTTTTGCTGAAAATCTGTTTTTTCATCAAGTAAATATTTCCAATTATCCTCTTTTTGAGTATGCGCCTTATGAATTGGCACTTGCAAGCAAAATGGTTGATGTGGTAGAACACGAAAAACTGGATTTGTTGCACGTACATTATGCCATTCCGCACGCTTCTGCGGCTTTTATGGCAAAACAAATTCTCAAAACCAAAGGAATAGAAATCCCTGTCATCACGACCTTACACGGAACTGATATTACGCTGGTAGGCAAAGACCCTTCTTATGAGCCTGTGGTTACGTTTAGCATCAATCAATCTGACGGTGTTACGTCTGTTTCTGCTGATTTGAAAAGAGATACTTATAAGCATTTTGACATAAAAAAAGAAATAGAAGTTATCCCTAATTTCATTGATTTGGAGCGTTTTAAGAAGCAAAAGAAAGACCATTTTAAGAAAGCTATTTGTCCAAATGATGAAAAATTGCTAGTTCATACTTCTAATTTTAGAAAAGTAAAACGAATAGGAGATATCGTGCGTATTTTTGCGCAAGTGAAAGAGATTATTCCTGCAAAACTTATTCTTATTGGTGATGGACCAGAAAAAGTCAAGATAGAGCAACTTTGCAAAGAATTAAATGTAGAGCGTTGTGTGCATTTTTTAGGCAAACTGGACGCTGTGGAAGAGGTTTTGTCTGTGGCTGATGTGTTTTTGATGCCTTCAGAAAAAGAAAGTTTTGGGCTTGCTGCCCTAGAGGCTATGGCTTGTGAAGTACCTCTGATAGCCTCTAATACGGGCGGAATACCTGAATTAAATGTACAGGGTGTAACAGGTTTTTTGAGTAATGTTGGAGATATTGAGGAGATGGTAAAAAATACTTTGTTTATTTTGAAAGATGAAAACCTGCCAAAATTCAAAGCAAATGCACTAAAACACGCCCAAGAATTTGATATTACGAATATTTTGCCAAAATATGAAGCATACTATGAAAAAATAGTGATGCAAGTAAAAGGAAAATTTGCAGTTTCTGTGTGAAATAGGTAATTGTTTAGGTTTATTGCCTAAATAATTAGATAGTGACATTGTAAATTTGCAAATTTTTACATAGACATTTGATTGATCAAAACGCTGTTTTGGGGGACAAGACAAATGGTAGAGAAGAAATTGTGCCATCATCTGTTTTGTGCCAAAACACCACTTGATAAATCAAGTGGCTACGAAGTTCAGAATACAATTTATCAATGTCCTTGTCTAAATTACTAAAATATTTTGTAGGTTTTTGATTACTGCTCAAAAATTGTAAGGCAACCACATTCCCAATTTCCTTTACAAGATTTTCTACAACAATTTCATTACTTCTTCTTTCAAATTTGCCATTGCAGGCGCAATAGGCGAGAGATTATAAGCCCTAATATTCTCAAAAATCTGTTTAGCAAGGTCTAAACTTGTGGCGTTGTCGTGCATTGTTGCCACAGAATTATTGATAAGTGTAATAACTTCTTCTTTTGCGTTGCGAATAAGCACCCAAGTTTCGTCAGACATATAAATTTGTTGCGAAAGATTATGAGAAAACTCATTGCGTATCTCGTGGAGCATTATTTGATGTAAATCATCTGCGGTTAGTTCTGGAGAATTAGCATTGATACGCAACAACAGATTTTCAGGTGAAATCCTTTCCAAAAACAAACACATACGTTCATACGCCTGCAAACGCCCTGTGAGGATAACCTCCGTATTTTTTAGTTTAATTTCAGCAAGTTTTCTCTGAAATTCTTTGTTTAGAAAAGACTGAACAGTCAAGTACATTCCGTAAAGTACGAGGGCAGCAGGTAAAATAATTTTGGCTAAATCCGTGAGTGCGTCCATTGAGTAATTATGAATTATGAATTGTGAATTATGAATGAATACAAAAAATTGATAATCAAACAATTATGTATTATTTCATCAAACTATAACATCAGCTAATGGCAGAAACCTACTTAAATAGCTATTAAATTTGAGGTGCAAAAGTACACATTTTTTATTTCTTTCACTATCAAATCATTAAGAATTTCAAGGAAAATTACACAAAAAAAGCTAAAACTATCCCAGTTTTTTTACGTATATTTGTAGAAAATCATAAGGAAAAATAAAGGAAAATATTGATATGGGAGTATATGTTTATGTTGAAGGGATTGTAAAATCTAAAGAAGTGTCTACAAATTTTACAGTTAATCTTAATG
This sequence comes from bacterium, assembly GCA_025362415.1. Classification (GTDB taxonomy): domain Bacteria; phylum Bacteroidota; class Bacteroidia; order Cytophagales; family Thermonemataceae; genus JANYGM01. Next base: position 519 of record JANYGM010000002.1, on the reverse strand, counting down.
GTTTAAGTTCCTCAAAATGGGAACACCCAATAATGTCTTTTTTTGGACTTGATTTTGGTTCGTATGAATTTTTGATGAATTTTTTTAGTGAAATTTTAACTCAAGAAGATAAACTATCCCTTAAACTTAATTCAAAAGGAGAGTATTTACAACACACCAAATGGCTTGATGCAAGTAAATTATTTGATATTATTCAAAAAATAGATGATTATAATTTAACGGACTTATTAAGTCAATTTGAAGATGATGACTACAATGGTTATGTACAACTTCTAACTTCTTTCAGTCAATTAAAAGCATTAGCTGAAATTGAAAAAAACAGAGGTTCAAAAATACAAATAACTTTTACATTTGAATAGCATACATTTCTGGTAAATGTATTTTTGTAGATACGCCACCGCAGTGCATATCTACATAGAACAACACGAAAGCAAACAAAATCATAATAATAAAATTGGAACAAATACATTGTTCTACGTGGATACGCACTGCGGTGGCGTATCTACAAATACATTTGCA
>JANYGM010000490.1 GCA_025362415.1 bacterium | reverse complement strand
AATGTGCCTCGTGTGTTTGCTGATTTTTCTGATAAATATCCTTATGAGTCAGTAAAAATAGAAGATTTGAAAGATATTGGGCATTTTTATTTGCCTGCAACCGACAAATGGGCTATGAATGATTTGGGAGCAGATTATATTAGCTTAGGAGATTTTGCTCCAAATTTTATGCTTCCAAATGGCTTGAAAGGCATTGTAGATGCTTATGAATGGTATGATTTGGAAAATGAAGGCGAAATTTCAAAGAAAAATATTTATCCATTATTTACGTTAAAAGAGTTCAAAGAACCTACAAAAAAACACACTGAATTTAATTTCATTTTTATTGATATTAAAGATGTTTTGAGAGAAGATTTTGCGGATATTGTAAAAAATAATAAAACGGTTGTTTTAATGGTTTTTACTAGTAATCTTCACGCTATGCCCGAATTAAGGCGTTTGTGCTTTGAACTTCTCCAAAAAGACATTAAAAATCCTGTTATTATTCATAGGAAATATCAACAGATAAAAGATACAGAACAAATACAAATAGATGCATCTGTTGATGCTGGGGGCTTACTTGTTGATGGTTTTGGTGATGGTTTGATGCTGACAGTAACTAATTTTGACGAGGAAGGAAACGACACAAATCCGCCTCAAATAGAAAAAATGCTTAATAGCCTTTCTTTTGGTATTTTGCAAGGTACACGTACACGTATGAGCAAGACAGAGTACATTTCTTGTCCTAGTTGTGGGCGTACTTTGTTTGATTTGCAAGAAACAACTGCAAAAGTACGCCAACGTACAGACCATTTGAAAGGTGTTAAAATAGCTATTATGGGTTGTATTGTCAATGGACCTGGTGAAATGGCAGATGCTGATTATGGCTATGTCGGCTCTGGGAAAGGCAAAATCACGCTTTATAGAGGGCAAAATATAGTCAAACGCACCGTAGCAGAAGAAAATGCCGTGGACGAACTCATAAATCTTATTAAAGAAGATGGAAAATGGGTAGTTGAAGGAGTGATTAGTGAGTAGTGAAATAGTGAGTAGTGAAATAGTGAGTAGTGAAATAGTGAGTAGTGAAATAGTGTGTAGTGTGTAGTGTTGAATGACAGTTAGATAATGACATTGATAAATTGTATTTAGCCCCAGCAGGGCAGTATATTTATAGAAATATAGTTGTATTTTGTATTCAGCCCCAGCGGGGCGACATATTTATAGCATCATTACGAAAAAGTACAACAAATTAACAATATTGTTATCTAAGTATTTTTAAAATCAAACAAAATAATAAATAAAATGAGCAAAATCAAGGAATTTTTCAAAATGGGGGAGTTTTTCAATTATTTTATTAGACTTTTTCAAAAGCCTGACCCCAATAAACCAACAAATTTTAATATTCGTACAATGCACGTCATCAATAAAATATCAATTTTGATGTTTTTGATGTGCGTTATTGTAATGATTTTCAGAGCTTTCCGTTAGTATTTTTTAACACTAAGAACATTGAGAAATACACACTAAGAAGGCACTAAGAAATACAAAAAAATATCATACATCATAGCTTTTATTCCCCCTTTGGAGTTAGAGGCTAATTTACACATCAAAAAAATGTTAGATAAAACAACCTTAGCCACACTTGACCAAATAAATAACCGTCAGCAAAAAACAATGTCGGAGTTTTTGGGCATAGAATTTACAGAAATAGGCGTTAATGAAGCAGGGGAGCATTTTGTTTGTGCCAAAATGCCTGTTGATGAGCGTACTATACAACCCGCAGGTATTTTGCACGGTGGTGCATCTGTTGTGCTTGCAGAAACGCTTGGTAGTGTGGGCGCAAATTTCGCTGTGGATAGAGAAAAATATATGTGTGTCGGTCTGGAAATAAATGCCAATCACGTACGTAGCGTGCCTGTGGGTAATTGGGTATATGGAAAAGCAGTGGCTTTGCATTTAGGGAAAACCACCCAACTTTGGGAAATAAAACTCACCAACGAACAAGGAAAACTTACCTGCGTGAGCCGCCTGACTATTGCAGTTTTGGAGAAAAAATAGTTTAGAATAGAATTTTATGAAAAGTGTTACTCTGATTGTCAGAATAGCACTTTTTTATTTTTTGTATTTTTTTGTTTTGTTGCTGATTTTGGCGTTATTTGCTGGAAATGAAATTATTGTTACTGTAAATTATTCGTTGCAATTTTTGGGAAAAACGTTTGGTGGGGACACCAAACGTGGGTTATATACACATACGAAAGTGGTTTTGGGGTTTTTGTATTAAAGTCCCTTCGGGGATTTAGGGGAAACAGGCGCAATTTTTGTTGAGAATTCTCCTACTTA
>JANYGM010000467.1 GCA_025362415.1 bacterium | reverse complement strand
ATTCCTTGCGTAATACTCTTTCATCAAGTCCTATCAAATCTTTATATTTTGAATTCATAAAGTCGTTGCCGTCCGTTCCTAGTTCGCTTTTAGCTTTTTTATAGTCTGTACCCGTAATGCTTACCATTTTGCTGGTGGTTTTGTCAAACTCAAAAAATACGGGGTCAAAGTTTTTGCCTTCCCTTTGTTCTACTGACTTTATTGCGTGTATCTGCTTACATTTATCCTTAGATACAGAAATAGAGGAAAAACATTTGCGCCCGCCTATACTTCCCAAATGCCCCCGCATTTTGTCGTTTGTGCTGGTCGGGTTTTCGTGTAAAAATAATATCATACCCGCATCACTTTTAGCTTTTTCTACATTAAGAAAGTGCATCAATTCGTTTGCATCAACTTCATTGTTTACGCTATCTATCATATCAGAAATACCATCTAAAAACCACAAAAAAGCATCTTTAAAATGCCTTAATAGCACCTCAAAGGCTTCCCTAAGTTCTTTTGGTCTATATTGATGAAAATTATAAACGTGCAAATTTTCGGGGGCTTCTGCAAGTCCTAAATTTTCAGCAACACGTTTGAGGATATTTTGTGAACTTCTTTCGCTCTGTTCACTATCTATATAGATTATAGGTCTGTTTTCACAATATTTGCCTGTTATTCCTAACGTGTCAAAGGTCGGGTTATCTATTAAGCACGTACTTAAAATTACAGTTGCTACACTTGTTTTGCCTGCTTTTTGCTTACCACTAATAAAACTTATTTCGTTGGTAGCACAAAATACCGTATCTCCAATGCTTATAATAGGGTTTAAAGGTGCTATTTTTGTTTTGTTGGTTATTCTACGCTTTAAAATATCCTCAATAGTTAAAACTTTTTTACTATTTGTTTGGAAATCAGGGTTATTATTCATATTTTTGTGCGTTAATTTTTTTAGTCAAAGAAAATTTATAAGTTTATTTAAAACCGTTTGAGTGCTACCTCAAACGGTTTTTACTATTTATTAGCCAATTTTTCAACGGATATATTAAGTTTCTGCAAAATTTCAAGCATCAAATCATCTTTATTTAAAGCTGGAGCGGTTGCTGTTTGATTTTCCAAAAGTCTATTATTAGCATCTATAATCTTTTTTTCGTGTGTTATCCTACTTCTTTGTACATGTGCGTAATGTTTTTCCGTTACTTTGATGCTTCGGTGTCCTAACATACTAGAAACTGAAGGCATACTATATCCCATATCTAACCATATCATTCCTGCCGTTTTACGTCCGCACATATTGGTAATAACCTTCGTAATACCTGCCGTTTTACAAAGTTGCTTTATTTGTCTGTTGTGTATTTGGTCGCACTGCAAAGGTAAATCATACTTCCATTTGACTAAAATAGCTTTTGCCTTATCAATGAAAGGCAAATTTTGTCTATTACTATTTTTCTCACGGGGTTTTATTATCCACTCTTTGCCGTTCTTATCTATTTCAATATGCTGTTTATAGTCAAATTTGCGTATATCTGCATATAAAAATCCCGTATAGCACGCAAATAAAAAAACATCTCTAATTCCCTCTATTTCACTAGATTTGCTTAAATCTAAATTCTCTAAACTTTCTACTTCGTGCCAAACCAAAAACGGTGTTTCATTTGCCTCTGACTTCATACGGTCGTATTCTGGTAGTGTTGTTTTGGTATATTTCATATCCCTAGCATACTTATTGCCACGAGCCAAAAACTGCATTAGTGGGCGTAACGTATCATTTTGAACTGGTGTAATATTATCATTAATAGCTTTTTTCTTGTCAAAACGTGTGTTTTTGAGATATATAAACGCTTCATCTAACAAAGAATAATCAAAATCCTTGTAAGCAAGTGCCTCAAGGTTTTTAGTCTTCAAAAAATGTTCAAACTTATCTACAAGTAATCTATACGTTTTGTGCTTAGGTGCTTGAATGATATTTTTCTCTAAATTTTTGTTGTTAAATTCCCTCAAAATCTCTAAAACGGATTTTTCAACCCGTTTAATTTTGACTACCTTGTTTTTTGCCTTTGTCCTGTTCATTACTTAGTTCCCTCTTTTTTTACTTGTTTTTCTAATTTGCCTATTCTCTCTTTTTGCAGTTCAATGATATGATACAAATCTTTATTTATTCTACATTTGTGTTCTATCATACTTTTTAGGTGGTTGTTTTCAAATCTACAAGCATTAAGGGTTAAAAAATTATTGTTGTGTGGGTTGGTATTTTTTCCTACCTTTGTCATCTTATTTGTTATTTAAAAGTGTGATAAACCTTTGTAGCTACGAACTACAAAGGTTTTTTGATTTGATTTACTTTTGAGCCTCAATTTTTGGTAGGTGTGCTTTGATGCACTCCCTTATTATTTCGGTTACCTTGTTACCGCTTAGGTCGTTACTTTTGCGATATTTTGCTACTTCCTCCAGGCGGTCGCTTAGTTCCTTTGAAATACGGACGCTTTTTTCTACTTGCATTGTGTTGTTAGTTTGTGGTTAAAGGTTGATTTTCTACTATTTTGCAGTCTGCAAAAAGCACCGTTTTAGTTTCCATACTATCAAAAAAGATAGTTTGCAAATCAAAACCATATTCAGTAATATTCTTTACCATATAATCTAGATGTTTTGTTGGAGTGTCTAAATCCTTCAAAAAGCAATATAAAGAACGTCCTACGTACTTTAAACTACTGTATAGTTGTTCCGTTCCTTTGTGTGTGAACGCTACGCCCTGCAAAAACTCTTCTTGAGTTAGTTCTTTCATTGTGTCGGTTGGTTTGTGGTTAAAACTTGGTTCGTTGTGTTGTTCCTTTGTGGTTAAAGGTTGATTTTCTACTATTTTGCAGTCTGCAAAAAGCACTACTACATCTATCAAAGTGTCAAAAACCAATTCATTTACAGTAAAGCTTGTTTCTGTAATTGTGTGAATATCTACGGTTTCCATTAAACCGCCTTGTTTTACCAAATACGTACCGTATTCATTACTTTGTCCATATTTGTACTGTTGTTCATAGAATTTGTGTGTGAACGCTACGCCCTGCAAAAATTCGTTTAGTGTTATTCCTTGCATTTTTTAGGTTGTTTTAAGTGTGGATATTTGTTTGTCTGCATCTTCTAGGAACTCAAAACCTATTATTAAGGCTTCGCTTATTACCTGCTTTAAAGTCCCTTTAAGTCCTTTAGCTTTTCTGCTGGTAGCTATTACCATTGCTTTGCTTTTTAAATCTAAGTCTAGCTTTAAAAATACGGCTGTTTGTGGTTTTTTCATATTTAGTATTCGTTTATCTATTTTTAATACACAAATATACACAAAAAAAATATACAAAAAAGTATTTTGTATATTTTTTTTGTAGTCAATTATGTATTTAATTGATAATCAGATATATAATTTTTTTATTAAACGGCATTTGTATATATTTACGCTTTAAATAATATAAGAAAATGGATATAAACCAAAAAATCAAAGATTTACGTAAATCAAAAAAATTATCTCAAAAAGATTTAGCTACAATAATAGGTGTGGCACAACCAACAATAAATTATTTTGAAAGTAGGGGTAAAGATTTAACTATAAATCAGTTAGAGAGTATAGCTACTGGTTTGGGCGTATCTGTAAAAGAATTACTATTTGATGAGAAAGAAGAAAAAATAGATGCTAATGTAGCGTTATTGGACTTACAAAGGCAAAATGAACTTCTTAGAATGGAATTAGAAATATATAAACTCAAAGAAGAAAATTTAAAAATTCAAAAATATGTTAGTACTACTGTTATAGATAACTTTTCAGAATTTTCTAATATAATTGTGGAGGCAAATATTGAATTTAATGAAGAACAAAAAGCAAGGATAAAAGCTATTGAAAATAATTTAAAGGAGTTTTTGGAAAAAATGAGTGTTAAATAACTAATACTACAATGTTAGCGTTTGTAAGAACTAAAAAAAGCACCTATTTTTTAGGTGCTTTTGGTTTGTGGTTACGCTTTGAGTATTAAAATTGCTTTATCAGATGCAAAATTGTTGCTGGTTTCAAATTTAAAACCTACATTTATTTTGCCTTTCTTTGCTTTTATATGTTTCAATAATTGCAAATTTAAGTTTAAAAACGGCTCATAGGTTGGGTGTTCTAAATTTTCCTGGTGTAAGTCTGTTATTATATCAATTAAATCCTTGATAGAATACGTAATAGACGCTGGTTTTTTATACACTCCGTTTCCTGGTTTGATAGGGTCGCTCGCTTTCAAATGTTCCCTAATGCTTGCCTGTTCGTTTTCAGATTCAGAAATTTTAGGCTCGTTTACTTCTTTATAAGCGGTTGCTGGTTGAAGTTTAACTCTCGCAGTTTTTACATTTTGCGCTTTGTCTTCACGCTCGTAAGCGTTTGCGGGTTGTAGTCTAATCCTCGTCATCTTCAAATTCTCGTTTAGTTGCTTTTGCACTTACCAAAACCTTACCATTTTC
>JANYGM010000176.1 GCA_025362415.1 bacterium | reverse complement strand
ATTATTGATATTTAAAGTATTGATAATCAGTAAATTGAAATTGTATCAAAATAGACAATGGGCATGCCCCATTGCGTAAATACACTTTTAGGCACTTTTTGAACAGTTTTTCTTGAAGACCACAAAAAACATTAGTATCAGCGAAATTCAAGCCGTTCACAGTATAGATAGGATTATTCATAAAATAGTGGACAATACAACCGCCATAGAATAGTGAGTAGTGAAATACAGAGTATAATGTATTTCACTACTCACTATTTCACTATTTCACTATTTAACTACTAAGAGTGTCTTTGTGCATCTACAACGGCAATAGCCACCATATTAACAATTTCACGGACTGTACTTCCCAACTGCAAAACGTGAATTGGTTTGCCCATTCCGAGAAGTATTGGTCCTATTGCTTCTCCTCCTCCTATTTCTTTGATAAGTTTGTAGCTTATATTTCCTGCTGCTAAGTTAGGGAAAATCAGTGTATTAGGTGCTTTTTGGGCAAGTGGGCTAAACGGATAATTTTCTTTCAAAATATCCTGATTTAGTGCCACATCTGCCTGAATATCACCATCAACAACCCAATCTGGAAAATTTTGTTTTGTGATTTCTACAGCTTTTTGGACTTTTTCAGGGATTTCTCCACCTGCAGAACCAAAATTAGAATAAGAAAGCACCGCCATACGTGGCTCAAAACCAAAAAATTCAACGCCTTTATGTGTCATTCTGATTATTTCTGCCAAATCTTCTGCATTTGGATTGAGATTTACGGTAGTATCAGAGAAAAACAAAGTACGGTTTTTGTTGAGCATAATGTACATTCCAGCAACCAACCTGCCCGTTTTTCTTGCGCCAATCACCTCCAACGCAGGACGAATAACTTTTGGATAGCTTTTTGTCATTCCTGAAATAAAAGCATCAGCTTCACCTGTTTCTAGCATCATTGCGCCATAATAATTGCGGTCAAGTAACATTCTTTTTCTGCAATCATAAAGCGTTACTCCTTTGCGCTTGCGTTTGTCATAAAGAATAGCAGCAAATTCTTCTACTTTTGCCGTTTCTTCTGTTGGGTCAATAATTACACAATCTAATTCAAGTTCGTGTTCTTTGATAAGCGCTAAAATTTTAGCTTTATTTCCCAATAAAATTGGAATAGCAATATTTTCATCTTGTGCAATTTGTGCTGCTTTGAGGATTTTATGGTTGTCTGCCTCTGCAAAAACGACACGTTTTGGGTCTGTTTTTGCTTTCTGAATAAGTGAAGAAACCAGTTTTTCATCAATTCCTAAGCGTTTTTGCAAATCTAAATTATATTGTTCCCAATCTGTAATTTTGATTTTTGCGACACCAGAATCCATAGCCGCTTTTGCCACAGCAGGAGAAATAGCCGTAATCAAACGTGGGTCTAGTGGTTTTGGAAGCAGATATTCACGCCCAAAAGTAATATTTTGCTTGCCATAAGCCTGTTTTACCATCTCTGGAACAGGTTGTTTGGCAAGATTAGCAATAGCATAAACTGCCGCTAACTTCATTTCTTCATTGATTTTGGTAGCACGAACGTCTAATGCTCCTCTAAAAATATAAGGAAAACCAAGTACATTATTCACCTGATTAGGGTGGTCAGAACGTCCTGTTGCCATAATAATGTCCTTACGAGTAGCCATTGCCACATCATACGCAATTTCAGGGTCAGGGTTAGCGCAGGCAAAAACAATAGGGTCTTTTGCCATTGTCAGTAACACTTCTGGTTTTAAAATATTGCCTTTTGACAGTCCTAAAAACATATCTGCACCATTTAGGGCTTCTTCTAATGTATGTATATCACGAGAAGTAGCAAATTCTTGTTTGGTAGCATCAAGGCTTGGGTTATCTTTTCTTATAACACCTTTACTATCAACCATTACAATATTTTCACGTTTCACGCCCAATGCTGCATACAAGCGTGTGCAAGAGATAGCAGACGCACCAGCACCATTTACGACAAGCAAAATATCAGAAATATTTTTACCAATAATTTCCAAAGCATTTAGAAGTGCTGCACCAGACACAATAGCCGTTCCGTGTTGGTCGTCGTGCATAATAGGAATATTCATCTGCTCACGCAACGCCAATTCTATCTCAAAACATTCAGGAGCTTTAATATCTTCTAAATTTACACCTCCAAAAGTAGGTTCCATAGCCTTTACAATGCGTATAAACTCTTTGGGGTCTTTGCAATCAAGTTCTATATCAAAAACATCAATACCAGCAAATTTTTTGAAAAGTACGCCCTTTCCTTCCATTACAGGTTTTGAGGCTTCAGGTCCAATATCTCCAAGTCCCAAAACTGCTGTTCCATTAGAAATAACTGCTACAAGGTTTCCTTTTGCGGTATATTTGTAAACATCATCTATGTTTTCAGCAATAGCAAGACAAGGCTCTGCCACGCCAGGTGAGTAGGCAAGTGCCAAATCTAACTGTGTGGACATATTTTTGGTCGGCACTACTTCTATTTTGCCAGGTTGCCCTGTAATATGGTAGGCAAGCGCATCTCCTTTACGAATTTTTATAGACATATTTTAAATTGTGAGTTGTGAGTTGTGAGTTGTGAATGAATACAAATCTACTTAAGTAATGATTTAGTAATATATACTTCGGAAAGTGGTTTTGGGATAAAATAAGATTTTAATTTAGGTGTTAAGTTGGATAATTTTCAACAAAAATTGCACCAGTTGCCCCTAAATCCCCAAAGGGGACTTTAATACAAAATCCCAAAACCACTTTCGTATGTGTATACATTGTAAATAACTTCCTAGTTCGTTTCTTTTTAACACTAAGTTCATTAAGAAATACACACTAAGCAGGCACTAAGAAATACAAAATTAGAATTTTATTTACAACTCATTACTTCGTTGATTTTTGTGATGAACTTTTTTGGAACTTATTATTTTACAGCACGCAAAAATATAAAAAAA
>JANYGM010000436.1 GCA_025362415.1 bacterium | reverse complement strand
GTATTTTGCAGGGCATCATTTTAAATGATGTCGTTCACCAGGCACACCTCACCAGGAACGTAAGAGAGTAATAATCATTTTCGACTATTACTAGCATCATTCAGCTTTAAATTTTGGTAGGATATTCATTTTAAATGATGTTGGTAGCAAATCCTATTTTGGATTTTGGTAGGGCGTGCAAAAAAGAACACCCTGCAAAATTTGTGTATAGTTTATGTATGATATAGGGTAGTAGGTACATACCAATAAACACGTTTATTTATAGTTCTAATAGTGTTTTTTGGAGTTTTATTTGAGTAGTGTATAGTGTGTAGGATAAAATAAAGTTTCATTAGATTTTCTATTTTATAAATTGTATTATTCTAAGAAAAATAAACGTGAATTACCGTATTTTACGGAAAATAAATTGTACTATTCTAAGATTATTGGTTACTCAAATTTGATTAAGTAATAAGTTTTTTGAGCTTTTATTAGTAAGGTGCTAGTTTTTGCAGGCGTTTGGTGCTGAATTGAAAAAATAGCAATAAAGAAGTGATACCCAAAAAGAGAATAATTTGCAGGCTCAAAAGTAGATAACTTTGTAATTGTGGTGCTGAATGTTGTGCTTATAAAAAAAAGAGTTACAAGTTTTATCTTGTAACTCTTTGATTATCAACGTGGGAGTTGAGGGGTTCGAACCCCCGACCCTCTGCTTGTAAGGCAGATGCTCTGAACCAGCTGAGCTAAACTCCCATAACTTTCGTTTTTGGTGATGCAAAGGTAAGAACTTTTTTTTACATTCCAAATCTTTTTCTAAGTTTTTTTGATTTTTCTCAAAAATAATTCAAAAAGCCTTCAAAAACATCACCAAAAGCACTAAAAATATAACTGCTGACGAGTTTTTTCTACAGTATCCGCCACACTTACCAAAATATCAAAGGCATTTTCTGCCATCAAATTCCCTTCATAATCTAATGTAGGGTTGATTTCTACCATTTCCCAACAACAAACTTTCTCATTTTGCACAAGCAAAGTATTTAGTTTCATAGCTTCCTCAATAGACAAACCGCCCTCAACAGGTGTTCCTGTGCCTTCCGAAATTTTTGGGTCGGTACTATCAACATCAAAAGAAATATAAATAAGGTCGCAATGTGCTAATTTGTCAAAAATCTCGGGAATAATAGCCTCCACACCACGAGAACGAACCTCATCAGTAGGATAATTTTTTATTTGATATTTTTTGATAAGATATTGCTCTTCAACCTCTGTATCTCGCATAGAAACATACACAATGTCTTCTGGCTCAACATTATGACCTGTTCCCATATCTTTTAGCCGTTGCCAAAGACCTGCGGCATCTGGGTGCAAAGAATTTACTTTTGACTCCAAATTATCTTCTGCAATGGCAATAGCGAGGGGCATTCCGTGCATATTACCTGATGGCGTAGTGTGGGGTGAGTGCATATCTGCGTGAGCATCTATCCAAACAACGCCCAAACGCTTATTAGGATAGGCTTTTTTGATGCCTGCAATAGTGCCTGCAGCGGTAGAGTGGTCGCCAGCTAAGACAATAGCAAAATCACCGTTTAGGATAGAACGAGCCACCGTTTCACATACACGTTGTTGTACACGTATCATCACGTTGATGTACCTTGCGTGCTTGTAGGGTGTGGGATAAAACAAAACTTCGTTTTCTGTTTCTACGGAAACACGCCTATAACGAGTGAAAAAATCTGATTTTTTGTTAAGACAAACTACTTTTAAGGCTTCTACGCCCATACTTGCGCCACGTGTGCCAGCTCCAAGTTCGGATTTGACTTCAATTACTTCAATGGGTTTCATTACATTTTATTTCTTTAATTGATTTTTTAAGTTGATTGCGCATTTTGAGCATTGGCAAATATACAAAAAAAAACTTAATAGCAAAATTTTAAGGATTTTAAACAAATAAAAGAGAAAATAGCAAAACTTTGTGTATATTTGGTAAGTACAAATTTATAAAAGAAACATAAACTTAAAATTTCCTAAAAAATGACTCAAGAATTTGAAAACCTGTTATTGTTACTGCAAAGCAGTGATAAGGCAAACGTAGGTTTAGGCTTAATCCTGCTAGAGAACTATAAAGAAGAGTTTGAAAGCCACTTTAAAATAGATATAGACAAAGATAAGGCACTTTTTGAAATATTTAAAAATAATAGAGGTTGGCAATTCAAAACACCATTGGATAAAATTGAACATTTGTATTGGTCAGAAACCATATCACAAAAAATGTCACGAGAAATATCACAAGAAATTATATCAATAGGAATGATGACAGCCTTAACAAAGTTGGATTTATCTATAAATCAACTAAAAAAATTACCAAAAGGCATAGAAACATTGAAAAACCTGAAAATCTTAGACCTTAGTTGGAATTTGTTAGCCATATTCCCAAACGAAATAACGGCACTAAAAGAACTAACTGTACTAAAATTGAAAGGAAGTCCCTTAGAATTTATACCATACGAAATCCAAGAATTAAAAAAACTAAGATATTTGGAAATTTCTAATAGCGAAATAAAAAAAATACCAATAGAAATGAGCAACTTGACCAATTTACAAGTCTTAAATTTAGAAAATAGTTATATAGAATATTTGCCAAATGAAATGGGTAACCTTACCAATTTGCAATTATTAAATTTAAAGAATAATAGACTAAGAACACTACCAAGCGAAATAGGAAAACTGGAATTATTAAAAAAAATATCTTTGGAACGTAATTTTTTAACTGAAATCTTTATTGAAATCAAAGAACTTAAAAACCTTGAAGTATTAAAAATAGCTCATAATCAGCTTGTTACACTACCAAGCGAAATAGGAGAATTACGAAAATTACAAGAGTTGGATTTAGAAGACAATAAATTAACAAATTTGCCCAAAGAAATTGGTAATTTCAAAAACCTGCAAAAGCTAAATTTGAAAAATAATTTTTTAAAGGAATTACCCGTTGAGCTTGGTAATTTGAAGAATTTAAGTAATATGAATTTATCTTTCAATGCGTTTACGGAAGTGGAAACAGAAAAAATAAAAAGAATGCTTCCCAACTGCAATATAACTTTCTAAAAAAATGACACAAGAATTTGAAAATCTGCTAGAACTTTTGCAAAGCCCTGATGAGGCAAACGTAAATCTAGGCTTAATTTTGCTAGAAAACTACAAAGATGAGTTTGAAAGCTACTTTAAAATGAATTTGGAGAAAGATATTGAGCTTTTTGAGTTGCTTAAAAGAGATAAATATTGGCAATTCAAAACGCCTTTTGATAAAATAGAGGATTTGAATTTAGTCAGTAAAAAATTGGAGAATATACCTCATTCAATAGCTTTGATGCCTAATTTGCTACGTTTACGTTTAGCAAACAACAAACTCAAAACACTATCCAAAGAACTCAAAACTCTCCAAAATCTAACAAATTTGTATTTGAATTCTAATAGTTTTAATGTATTTCCAGTAGAAGTATTGGAATTAAAGTTGCTAAGAACCTTAAATGTGAGTGAAAATAAATTTGAAGTTGTGCCAACTGAAATAGAAAAGCTCCAATATTTGCAATTTTTGCGTTTGAATAGCTGTATGATAAAATCATTGCCAAAATCATTTGAAAATTTGTCTATTTTACAAGAATTATCTCTAGCAGACAACGAAATAGAAAACCTGCCGCTAGAGATAAGTAATTTAGCAAATTTAGAATTTTTATCACTCAATAACAACAAAATCAAGAAATTACCTAAAGAAATTGGAAAATTCAAAGCCCTAAAAAGGCTGCTTTTGGATAATAATTACCTCACGACTTTGCCTAGTGAAATTTCGCAACTCCAAAATTTGGAAATTTTAGAACTAAGAAATAATAAATTAACAAATTTACCAAAAGAAATAGGAGAACTGGGAAATCTGAAAACGTTAGATTTAACAGATAATTTTCTTAAGACTTTGCCTGATGAAGTAGCTAAATTGGAAAATATGGCTAATTTAAGTTTATTTCAAAATGATTTTTCAGAAGAAGAACGAGAAAAAATAACACAAATGTTTCCTAATTGCTATGTTTCATTTTGAAAAATTCTAGTAATTTACTCCAAAAAAAGCAACTCTATTTCATCAGAATTACCATTTTTAATGGGTTTTTGGGCGCAAACATTCCCAACAAAAATGGTAATATTATTGGCTGCTTGCTCCGAAATAAGTTCTTCCTGATACACAAGCACACGTGAGGCATCTATGCCACTGGCTACAAAATACTTTTTGATAGCTAAAGCACGCCTTACGTGTTTGTTTTCTCTGCATTCCACACTGCTAGAGGCACTATTAAAACCTGTAATACAAACAGTATTACCCATATTTTTTTTGAGATAAGCTACATATTTGTTCAATAAAACTTTGTCATTTTCATAACAATATTGCCAGTTTGTTACTGCTTTTTTACTAGTTTGTTTCATAGTTGCATCTATCCATGCCCCTGCATCAGACGAGCTAGAAAGTGTCAAAAAACTTGCTCTATCACCCAAAAACATCATTAAACTATCTTTTGCAGTCAAAGATTTTACATTCATTTTGGCAGAATAGCCTCCCACAGTACGCAGTTCTGGTTTGTAGGTAAGTTCGTAATAATTTTTTTGAAGATTACGAGCTGTTGTAGCCACTTCTGAAAGATTTTTGGGCATAAGTTTTATTTCATTGTCGGCACTACTTGCTTGTGGCGTTCCAAAATTATAGATAAAACCGCCTGTAATGTTGGTCAGGCGAGATAAATACGTAGGAATGTAGTTGCGTCCAAAATTGTCCGACAATGAATAATTTTCATATTTATGTAAAATAATGAGTTGAATATTCTTTTGGAGCATTTCAGCCACCAAATCATCATAATTTTGTTTCTTAGCAATATCCCAAAAAAGTAAAGAACAAGCATCAGCATTTCTATCAGCATTTCTATTCAAATAAGCATTACTAAACATAAGAATTATCTGTTTTGCGCCTACATTGCAGGTATCTAAAGACTTGATAGCCAATGAAATACTTGCTAAATAAGGCACATCTAATTCTTTTGAAGACGCAAATTCTGGTAATACTTTACTTTTATCAGTTGCCTTACGCACAATTTTAAGGGTTTTGCTATTTGCATACACAACGCTTGTCATACAAGTAGTATCAGCCACAAAAATTTTAGCAACAAGGTTAATGTCAGCTTGCGAATTATGGCTTGTAGCAATGATTGCAGCCGCATTTTTGAGTATATTTTGGTCGTTGTGGCGTTTTATTTCAAATTTTTTGATAGGACGCACTTGGTTGTTAGCAACTTCTGTCAAAGTTTTGAAATAAAGGTTAGTACTATCTTCCAAATGCGTGATAAAGTTGCTGTGCTTGTCTGTAACAGATATTTTTAGTTTTATTTCGTTGGGATATTTGCTATAATCTGCACCAATATTTTTGAAAAATAATGCCTCATCACATTTTATTTTATGTACAGAAGCCGTTTTTAAGGCAACTGGCGTATTGTTTTGCAATACTTTGACCTCAATAGTTGCACGATATTTGTGCCCCCATTTGTCTTCTGCGGTGATTTCTGTATAAGAATCTTCTAAAATAAGCAAATCCATTACTCCGCTACGTTGGAGGGCATTTCCGTTGGTTATCTGGAGATTTGTAAGCCCAAATGATAACCATTTAAATTTTGTATGTGAGCCATAAAGTTCGCTTGTTTGGTGTTCCTGACTCCACCTATTGTAGCCTTTTCCCACATAATTTAGCCTTAAAGTTGGTATTATCTCTGTAAGTGTAGATTTAAGGGTTTCCTGCGTCCCATCTCTATAATCAATAACCAACTTAAAATCAATGGTATGTGGTTGGCGTTCACCTCCAATATAGTTGTTTTTTTCTTGGATATAAGTATGAAATAGGCTCAGATTGCCTGGAAGCATCACTATTTTTTGTTTCCCAGTAGAATCCAGAGGTGACAATGGATACTCACGCCAGCCTTCATTGGGAGCATTTTTTTTCCAATAAAATTTTAGCCTACGTGTTTTTTTTGTTTCTACTTTCCAAGAAATATTGATGGTATCATCAGGATATGCCTTTGTAACCATATCAAGTTTAGGATTAAAACGTACTCTCAAATAATGTTCCATTTGCATTGGTGTAGGCATATCATTGTAGGCTTGCAAGATGAAATTACGAGAATTATCCGCAGGGACTTCTATGCTACCACGCTCTGGCAAACTGTCCGCAATTCCGACAATATGTACACGAGTGGCACTTTCCACGTCCCAATTCAGTGTAACTGTTTCTTTATAATTTTGGACAGTATCACCACTAAAATAATTGATTTTGAGCTTATTAAAGGCAACAAAAAAGTTTTTTTGTGTAATAATTTTATTTCTTTTATTTTTGACAAGAAACCTATAAGCTGTTCTTCCGTCCATTAAAAGCATTTTTTGCCCTGTTTCTGGAAGGTTGTTCACCAAACCATAAATACTTAGCGTAAGTTTTTTTTTGTCCAAGCCTTTCACGTCCCAATGCACTAGCACGCTATCTTTGCGGTAGAGTTTTTGTTTTTTTGTTGTGATGTTTATCTTGATAGCATTCTTGTTTTTTTGTGCCAATACTTTGTGAAAAGTGCCAAAAAACAAGTGAAAACACAATAATAATGATAAATAACGCATGATTTTTTGACGTGTAAAATGAGATATATTTTTTTTTAAAATTAGTGCATAAAAATAATAATTATATATGTAAATCTCGTATATTTAAAAAAATAAAAGTAAATTACAAAATAATCTTAAAAATATGGCAAATGCCGTATAGAATGCTCAAAGATTTAAGATAGTTTTGCATTAGATAAAAAATTAAAAACTAAGTTCTTACTCAAAAATCCAAAAAATGAAAAAAATCCTTTTAATGGTAATGTTTGCGCTGGTGGTGCAGGCTTGCAAAACAACCTCTGACAACAATCAGGACAATCAAAATGGCAACACTTCAAAAACAGACAATGGTGAAGATGATGCAAAAAACATCAATAAAAATGTTGCTTACGTAAATCCGCCTTTCAAGGAAGAAGACGTGGTTTTTGAGGATTTTGTCGTAAAGGCAGAAGATGGTAAAAACATCACCACAAGCAGCGGTTCTATGATTAACTTTCCTAAAAATGCCTTTCTTGATGCAGCAGGTAAGGAAATCAAAGGAGATGTTAGGGTGAAATACCGTGAAATAATGAACCCTGCAGACATTTTTTTGAGTGGAATTTCTATGAAATACGACTCTAGTGGCAAACAGAATGAATTTCAGTCAGCTGGAATGATAGAAATTTTGGCTTTCCATCAAGGAAAACCAGTTTTTACTAATCCAAAAGCAAAAGGTGATATTTTGCTCAAATCAGACGACCTAAGCAAAGATTATAATTTGTATCATTTGGATACTGTAAAGCGTAATTGGACGTATCTAGGCAAAGATGAAATCAAAAATATGCCTTCAAAAGGTCAAAATAATGCAAATGTGGTGGTTGCGCCTGTAAAACCAGAAAAAGCAAATCCAAATAAACTTACTTTTGATATTAATTCTGAAGATATTGCAGAATTAAAAATCTATAAAGGTGTTAAATTTGAAGTTTTGAAAGATGCTGACGTTAAAAAAATGGAAGCAAACGCCAAAATCACTTGGGAAAAAGCCTACGTAGAACGCACAGGAACGCCCAATATCTATAATATTGTTTTTATTGCAGGCACAAAAAAGCAACAAGTGCTGGCAAAGCCTGTTTTGGGTGAAAAAGATTTTGCAGCAGCATACAGTTTATTTGAAAAGAAAAATGAAGCCTATAAAAAAGCAATAGAAAAAACACTAAAAGTTGATGTAGCTATTGAAAAACAGGCTCGTGCTTTCTCTATTGCCAATTTTGGAACTATCAACTGCGACAGAATGCGTAGTGAGCAATTAGAAAATGTAGATATTATTGCCAAAAACGCACAAGGGCAAAAATTAATACTAAAAAGCCTGTCTATTGTTCAGAAAGGCATTAATGGTGTGTTAAATTATAATTCTACAAAAGGTGTTTTGTATGCGCCCACACAAGATAATTTCATTTGTGGCATTACAGAAAATGGTAATTTTGTACACGCAAGACTTCCAAAAACAGATAAAAAAGCGTCTGTGGAAGTTATAATGGTACAAGCAGAGCCAAAAGACATAAGAAAACTAATGAAATTCTAAATATTTGTGAGCTTTCTTATGTGAGTTATAAATTAGCATAAAAAATAATTTTTCTAAAAAGTTGTTTTTTTATGCTAATTTTGTTTTAAAATAATCATCAATAAAATACAGTTAATTGTTTCTACTTAATTTAATATGAATTTCAATATGAAAAATATACTTTACATTGTTCTTTTCTGTGTAAATACAGCACTTTTTGGGCAATTCCCACCTGTAACACTACCAGACGTAAGCGCAGAAGCAACTGTTAGCCAAAAGCTTGGGCTTTCTGATATTTCTGTACATTATCACCGTCCTAGTGTGCGTGGGCGCAAAGTTTGGGGCGAACTTGTACCAATGGCAACAGAAAAAACGCAAATTCCTTGGCGTGCAGGCGCAGACGAAAACACTATCATCACGTTTAGCCACGATGTAAAAATTGAAGGAAAATCTTTGCCTGCGGGCAAATACGGTTTTCACGCCCTCGTTACGCCTACGGAATGGACACTAATTTTTTCTGTGAATACGTCTTCTTGGGGCAGTTTTTTCTATAAAGAAGCAGAAGATGCT
>JANYGM010000409.1 GCA_025362415.1 bacterium | reverse complement strand
ACTATGGCTCTTTTCCTCTCCTGAAACCACAAACGGGCAATTAATACCTTCAGAATCAACCTGCTAGCTCACTTCGATAGGCACTATGGCTCTTTTCCTCTCCTGAAACCACAAACGGGCAAATAATACCTTCAGAATCGTCTCCTTTGATTTTAAGACTCCAACATGCTGTACCGAATCGGTCTTTAAATGACCCGTCACTCACTCCCATACAATCTCCACTCCAAATTGCATCTGCCACACAGAAGCCAAAGAAATAATATCTCTATTACGCACTATTTCTGCGGTAGCTGTTTTTACTTGTGGAAGACCCGCAGCCGTAAGTATAGGATTTCCTGCTGCATCTGTTTTGATGCTTGTAGCTGTAACGGCAGTATTAGTAGGATTGACGTTATAAACAACATTTCCTGTAATATCATTGAATTTTTGTGCTAGAAGAGGGCTTGTAACACTTGTAGGAATAACTCCCCAATTCTTATTTAAGAAGTTCCCTACGTTAATGATGTCTAGCGTAAACTGCAAAGTATGTTTTTTGTCGTCAGCACCAGATTTATACCTGATATTTTGCATCAAACGTAAATCAAAGCGGTGATTCCAAGGTGCAACTGCACCATTACGCTCTGCAAACTGCCCTCTTCTATCTTTCAAAGATTCTTCATTTTTGATAAAATTGTCTAATGCTGCCCATTGCTCACTTGCAGGCACTATATAAGGCACGCTAGTAATTAAATTACCTGCTGCATCTTTTACACCAAAACTACTCACATCTACCGTAGCAGACGTAGTAGAATTTGCAAGTTCTATATCTTCACGTTTGCGAGGAATATACATCAATTCATTAAAACTAACACCGTCAGCATTGATATCTAACAAACCACCATTTCCAATAGTATAAGAATAATTACGCCCAGACTGACCATTGTAGAACAAAGCAAAGTTAGTAGACGCATATTTGCTATATTCAAAGTTGTAAGAAAGCGCACCCACAACTCTATGCGTAAGATTAAAATCTGTTGTTGCTTTAACAGGATTATTAGGGTCGCCAGCCGTAATGTTATTGTTAAAATTAGAAGCAGAAACAGAAGAAGTCAAACTTGCAAAATCCGTAGCATTAGAATAAGTATAGGCAAGCATAGTATAAAGCCCTTTTCTATTTCTTTCTAACTTTCCAGTAAGACTTAGTTGGTCGCCACCACGAGTATTTTCAAGGACATAAACGCCCGTAAAGTTCACAGGGTCAATCAAACGAGGACCTGAACCTGGCACACCAAAAACAGGACGACCTTCATTATTAAGCACGTTTTGTTGTCCTCTCAAATTGATATTTCTGATATACATATCACTAATTGTTTTGGAATAAAGTGCTTCAAAAGTACCTACTAATCCAAAAGGAAGTTTTCTATCCACACCCAAATTAGCTCTAAATATTTGCGGCAGGCGCAAATTAGGGTTAGTAAGGTTAATAACAGAAGTTTGCGCTTGTGCAGGCGGAATGAAATTAGGGTCGCCAATAATAGCATCACGTTGCGCAGGCGTTGTCCCTGTGAAAATAGCGTTTAGGCTTTGTTGGTCACGAAGGTTAGATTGTCCAAAATTTATCCCAGTATTGCTATACTGATTAGAAAGCCAAACAAAAGGAGGACGACCAGCAAATAAGCCTACTCCACCTCTAATTTGTGTTTTTCCATCATTTTTTACGTCCCAGTTAAAGCCAATACGAGGAGATAAAAGTATCTTTGCCGTTGGTTTTTGACTATTATCTAATGCAAATTGTCTTTCAAAAAGGTCATTTTTAGTTACTGTACTAGACAAATACGGCAAATCAGCACGTATTCCCATTGTTAGGCGTAGGTTTTTAGCTACATTCCATTCGTCTTGCGCATAAATACCTAATTGTATTGCGCCCCACTTTGCACCTTGTCTTGGGTCAGATGTACGAGAGTAGTTTTTTTCAAATGTAATAGGAATACCAGATTCTAAGCTAAAATCCAAAGCACCTGGGTCAGTTGGTTTTTGTATGCTACCAAAAGTCCAAGCACCACCAAAGTTTTGAAGGAACGCATTTTCAAAGAAGTAGAGTTCGTTTCTTGAACCAAAAACAAAGGTATGCTTTCCTTTTTTCCAAGTGAAGTTATTAGTAATTTCTATTAGGTTTTGTTTAAGGCTATTAAGACTTGCATCTCTATTAAGACCAGTAAGCAAATTAGTAGTAATTACTTTGCTAGGAACGGTCATCAAAGGAAAATCACGCCCTTGATTTTCTCTTTTATCATTTACATTGGTATAACTTACACGAAACTCGTTACTTAATTTGTTAGATAACCTGCTTTGAAGTTCCAAAACCGTTGTATTCGTTTGATTTCTTATATTAGCCCCACCATTATTAAAAGAATAATTTACGCCACTTCTAAAAATATCTGTAACAAAAGCATCAATAAAGTTATGGCGCAAAGTAAGTGTATGTTTGTTATTGATGTTCCAATCCAAACGAGCAAATATTTTGTTGTTATTTTGCGTATTGATATAATTTTCTGCTGGGTCTCCTGGGTCGTAGTTATACTTTTTTATCAGAAGATTTCTAACGAAGTTCATTTCGTCTAAGAGTTTTGATGCAGTTGTAGCACGTGTTTCATCTGTACCTGTAAGGTTTTGCGTGTAAGAATTTAGGTTGTTGGCATTTGGCTCTGTGCGTCTTCCAAGTTCAGCATTAAAGAAATAAAATAATTTATTCTTCACAATAGGACCACCAAAACGGAAACCAAACTGCGTATCTCTAAATTCGTTTACAGTAAGGTCTCTATCACCTACTTTTTTACCTGCAAGGTTTGCATTTCTATTAAAATAGTAAGCAGAACCTTCTAATTCATTTGTTCCAGAACGTGTTACTGCATTTACGCCACCACCCACAAAACCACTTTGGCGCACATCATAAGGTGCAATAAGTACCTGAATTTCTTTTACGGCATCAAGGCTGACAGGTTGCGTGTTGGTACGCCCACCAGGCGTACCTGATGCGGCAAGCCCAAAAACGTCATTATTTACTGCGCCATCAATCATAATACTGTTAAAACGGTTGTTTGCACCACCAAAAGAAATACCACCGTTATCTTGCGCAGAAAACTGTGGTGTAAGGCGTACAAAATCCTGCAAACTACGAGAAAGCGTAGGCAACGCCGCTAATTGCTCACTATTGATATTGGTAGTTGCGCCTGTGCGCCCAGCATCAAAAGTAGCATCTTTTTTACCAGTTACAACGGCTTCTTCCGTAATATCCAAACTTCCTTCTTCAGCAAGTGAGGCATTTAGTTTGGTATTTTCACCAAGTCCAAGACTACCAACCATAATATCTTGTTGTTTGTAGCCAATAAACGAGAAAGTAACCTTATAAGGACCTCCTATTTTCATATTATTGATGCTATACGTTCCGTTGTCGTCTGTAACAACTCCAAATTGTCCACCTGTTGGTGTGTGCAGGGCAATAATGGTAACACCAGGAATTACTTCTTTGGTCTTTTTGTCTGTTACTGTACCCGACATAGAGGCGGTAGTAACCTGTGCTAGTAATGTTTGTGTACCTAAAAGCAAACAAAACATACTAAAAACGAGTAGAAATTTGTTTTTCATTGATTGGATTTAATTATTAAAGGCTATTATTTTTGTATAAAGATAAAAATATTTGCATTAAAGAGATGCGCATATAAAATTTCTACAAAAGTACACTTTGTATTTTGATTATTCTAATTTTTTTGTGCTTTTCTATGTTAAAAAATCTTTAAGCAATTATGAATTATGAATTGTGAATGAATATAAGGCATTGATAATTAAGTTATTGACTCATGTTATGTAGAGTAATTTGAAATTTCTGGATACTAATTTTTTTGTGGTCTTCAAGAAAAACTGTTCAAAAAGTGCCTAAAAAGTGTATTTACGCTATGGGGCATGCCCCATAGCCGTCAGGCTAAGCACTCAAATATCTCTGCACCGTCAGCTAAAGCAGACAGCAAAGGAAATAAAAAAACAGAAATATTCTTGTGAAGTGCTTTCAAGTCTATTTTGCCGTCTGCTTTAGCTGACGGTGCAAAAAACTTCAAGTGCCTAAACGAAAGTAAACCAGACTAGCCTGACGGCTATGGGGTACGCCCCTACAAAAATTCATACTTTGTACCTTCGCTTACCTCACCATCAATAATTCTCTGTATTTGATGAGAGGCCACGCCTCATCACTTACCATTAACTCTAATTTGTCTGCTTTTTTGCGGATTTCCTCAAAAAAACCTCGCACTTCAACGCTATATTTTTGTGCTTTTTTCTTAATATCTACTATTTCGTTGGCATTTTTGCGTGTTTCTATCATACTCGTAACTTCTTTTTGGAGGTTACTCACATGTTCAGAGATTTTTTTGATAGCAGTAACCGTATTTGCTACCAAATCATCTTCAATACCCAATGTACGCAAATTAAGCACATTTTGCGCTAGTTGATTTTGATAAAAAATAGCCGTAGGCATTACGTGGTTAATCACAAGTTCACCCATCATACGAGATTCTATCTGTATTTTTTTGATATAATTCTCTAGCATTATTTCATATCTTGCCTCTAACTCTCTGTGACTCAAAATATTATGTTTTTCAAACATTTTTACAGATTTTTTACTCACAAATGCGTCTAAAGACTCCACACAAGACATTACATTACTCAAACCACGTTTTTTGGCTTCTTTCACCCATTCCTGCGAGTAGCCATCTCCCTCAAAAAGCACCTTTTTAGACGTTTTGATGTAGTTTTTGAGGATATTGATAATAGCAACTTCCTTTTTTTCTCCTTTTTCTATCAAAGCATCAACTTCTATTTTGAAATCTGCCAACTGATTTGCCACAATAGTATTCAAAACTATCATATTAGAGGCACAATTAGCAGACGACCCCACCGCCCTAAACTCAAATTTGTTGCCTGTAAAAGCAAATGGAGAGGTTCTGTTACGGTCTGTGTTATCCATTAAGACAGGAGGAAGTTTTTTAAGACCAGTTTTAATATAAATATTATCTCCTTTGTCAAACGAAATATCAGAAGTTTTTTCTAATTCTGTCAGTAATTTGGTGAGATATGCCCCAATAAACACAGAAATAATGGCAGGAGGTGCTTCATTTGCACCCAAACGGTGTTCGTTGGCAGCAGACATAATACTGGCACGAAGTAAATCTGC
>JANYGM010000405.1 GCA_025362415.1 bacterium | reverse complement strand
TTATTTTTATAGCCCTTTGATTTATCAAGGATTACGAAAAAATATAACAACTTAATAATGTCCTTATCTAAATAACGCAAAAAGTAGCAATTTATTGATATTTTTTGTCTTATTTTTTTGCTTTATTTTCAGAGAATTTTTTAAGTTGTAGCATTGCTGTTTGGCTTACTTTATTCTGTAAAAAACTTGTCCAACCCAACAATAAACCCATCAAACCTAGTGCCTGACGTGACCAACGGTGAAAATCAAACTTATCCCTATGCCTAAAAATCAGCCCATCTTTAAACTCAAAAGTTGCATCAATGCTATTATGAACTTTGTTTCCAGTCTTAGAAAATGTATAATCAGCGTCCCAATGTGCTTTTCCTGTATTTGCTGTTGCATCAGCAGAAACACCAGAAAAAGTTAGTTTTAGGTCTGTGCCACGTGTAATAAGCATTTCCCACATATCTGCCACCTGTGAGGCGTTGAGGTTTACAAATGCCTCATCTGTAAATGTAGCTTGTGGGTGATACAAACTGCCCATTGTTGCATAATCTTTGTTAGAGAATGCCTCATAAAACTTTTGTATAATTTGTTGATTTTCCATTTTCTGTATGGGTTTTTTTTTTGAATTTTCCGAATTTTGAAGATTTGGGAAATCTGTAGTTTCTTTCATTAAATTTTCATAAATATGATAATTTTCCGTATCAAAACAACAAAAAATCACTTCCTTAAAAGTCGGATTTTCTGCTAAAAAATTACGTACTTCTTTTAGCGCAATTTCTGCGGCAAGTTCTTTGGGAAAATCATAAACACCAGTACTCAAATTTGGAAATGCTACCGTAAAAAGTCCATTTTCTTTGGCAAGAAGCAAGCTATTTTTATAGGCACTCGCAAGTAAGGCAGTTTCATTATTTTTCCCACCTTTCCAGATAGGTCCTACTGTGTGTATGATACGTTTTGCAGGCATTTTACCTGCATTTGTTAGGCGTGCCTCACCTGTAGGGCAACGCACATACCCACTTACAATAGGAATTTCCATACATTCTTCATAAATAGTAATACCTCCAGCTCTATGAATTGCACCATCTACGCCACCTCCACCTCCCAAAGTATCATTAGCAGCATTGACAATAGCATCTACTTCCAGTTGTGTGAGGTCGCCCATCATTAGGTGCATACGAGGCTCATTTTTGTCGTAAAAATCATTCATAAAAGTTGTATTTGTTAAATCTTGCTAAAATTTTTATTTTTTTGGTAAAAATACGAATATTTTTTGTAGTTTTGGGCTTTATATTTTTTTATTCTTATTTTTTCAATTTTTTAAATAATTTATTTTTATGGCTATCGTTAAAGTAATTGAAGTAATTGCGTCATCTGAAAATGGTTTTGAAGATGCGGTACGTTTGGCAGTGGCAGAAGTGTCAAAAACTGTCCGTAACATTCGCTCTGTGTATGTAAAAGATATGAATGCGCACGTAAAAGATGGTAAAGTAAGCACTTTTGGCGTGATTTGTCAGGTTTCTTTTGAAATTGAAGACTAATCTCTCCCTAAAAAAACAAAAAGCCTTTAATTTGATTATTAAAGGCTTTTTTGTACCTTTACCAAAGTTTAGTATTCTTCCTTAATTTATCTAAATTTTATCTAAATAATGATAAAAATATCAGTTTTTAAGTTTCTTTTGAGTTGTTTTGTAACAATTTTATGTTTTTTATGTATTTCTTGTGATACTTACAAACCTACGAATGATAAAATATTTGGTATTCCTGACAAAAACAACGAAATAAGTGAAGCAAGTTTGCTTGCGCTTAGTGATGCCGTTGAAAAAAATGAAAAAGATGCACAAAGTCAATATAAATTAGCTAAAAAATACCAACAACTTCAAAAAAACACACTTGCACTTACTCACATAGACAAGGCACTCCAAGAAAATCCTCTAAATAGCACTTATTTTGTTTTGAAAACAAAGATTTTGATAAATCTTTTGAAGTATGATGATGCTTTTTTGAATATAGAAAAGGCTTTTACATTGGGTGAAAGTAGTTTTGAGGCTTATAACCTTGTGGCGTATCTTTATATCAATAAAAAAGAATACATAAAAGCAGAGGAATATATCCAAAAAGCCCAAAATATTACTTCAAAAGAACCAGAAACCTATTATCTGGCTGGGAAAATGGCGGTAGAACGCTCTGATACCGCTCGTGCTTATCAAAATCTTTTCAAAACACTCCAAATAAAACCCAATTTTACAGAAGTTTATAAAGAACTTGCACAACTTTCTAATAATTATAAACTTTATAACGAAACTATCAAATATGCCAATTTGGGGATAGCACAACGCCCAAAATATGATAGCCTTTTTTTATTGAAAGGTATTGCATTTAGTAATGCAGATATGGTTGATAGTGCCAAAAGAAATTATGAAAAAGTGTATGCGCTTGTACCCAGTAGATATTTTGCAAGTTATCAGTTGGGAATAATCAATTTTAAGCAATATTATTACACAAAAGCCAAGAATTATTTTCTTAGCGCACAAGAATACACGCAAGGGCGTGGGCAAGATTTAGCTAAAATACACTTTTACTTGGGAGTTTGCTATCAAGCTGAAGGCAAAGAAGAGATTGCCTTAGAAGAATTTAAGAAAGCAATAACGCAAGATGCCAATGATATTGTTGCAAAGCAGTATTATTATGCCCTCAATCAGAAAATTGAACAAGAAAAATACTATAAACTACTTCAAAAACAACAAGAAGATTTTTATAGACAACAAGATTCTTTAAATAAATTACGAATAATAGCCCCCAGCCCCAAAGCAGCCCCAACCCAAAGGGGAGTAATACAAGGCTTTCAATAATAGCAAATGTATTAAAGTCCCCTTTGGTGGTTTGGGGGCTACTATTTTATTTTTTCTTTTTTACCATCACTTTTTCCGTCAATGGTATTCATCAAATCAGCAATAAAATCAGCAATAGCATTCAAACAATCCTCATCTTTCCAATAGCCAAAATGGCACAACGGATTCCAAGATTCTAACCAGTTGCCTACATTTACCTGCACGTCATCAGACACCATTTCGTTATAACTATCACTCAAACTTTTGAGAGGAAAGCCCAAAACATCATCTACATCATAAAAATTGTACCATTTTGCTTTTTTCTTATGGTTTTCTGGTAAATGCGTAGGCGGAAACTGGATAGCCTGCAAAGGATGATAGCCAAGCGTAAAAAGTGGAATATTTGAGCCAAAAGTAAAGAACCCACTCAAAGTACGCATTTTTTCAAAGTCATTGTCTGCCATCAAATCAATAGAATTATCTTTGTCTAGCTGTTGTCTGTCCCAAATATAATCAGATGCTATCACAGAGCCAAACGAGTGCGCAATAATGATAAGCGGTTTGTCTGCACCACCCAAATCTACACGCAATTTTTGGATAGTTTCTTGCAAATTCTCGTGTATTTTATGGTACATTCCATTAGATTTGTTGGGCGTACCTGCATAAGCCACCGCATCTCCAAAATAACTAATCATAAATTTTCTTAGTTTATTGAAGTTTAAAGGGTCTTTTTGCGTGACGTTGCGCCAAAGTTCTTCTTCTGCGGCTTGTACCTCGTGCGACCACGTAGCAGGTACAATTTTCACAAATTCTGGGTTTATCTCAAAATGCTCCAATTTTTCTTGGATATCTTTGATAAAATTATTAGCATAATTAGGCATTTGGTTGCCTATGCCGTGAATGATAAGAACACCTATTTTATGGCTCATTTCTATTGATATGTGAGATAATATGTACTATATGATATTTTTTTTATTTTTTGTTACTTTTGCAAATATACAAAAATCTCCCATTAAAAAGCAAATATTTTAAGCAGGAAAAGGGTTTTTCCATTGTTTTTTAGCCATTATTATCTTTACCTCTTCGTAGCTAATGGGCGCATAATTGTGGCAATCAATGCCTGCATCAAAGGACAGAGAAGTAATATCATCTGGCAAAGTACCATGAGAATGTCCGTATAAGTGCCAACTTCCGTGATGGCTGGCATTCCAGACACGCATAGCATAATGAAACAGCACAATTAAACGCTCTCCTCTGTGCGCATCAGCATCTTTTACTATGAGTTCGTGATAATCTTTGACCCATTCAAATTTATTTTCATTTTGAAGCGCAGCCACTTCGTGATTTCCTTTGACGAGGTAAATTTTACCATTTAATTTCTCTAAAATAGGAGCTAAATTTTGACTAGACATTAGTGCTACATCTCCCAAATGATAAATTTCATCATTTGGTGCTACCTTTGCGTTCCAATTTTCAATAAGTTTGTTATTCATTTCATCAATAGAAATGAAAGGACGTTTTGTAAATTTGATAATATTATTATGCCCAAAGTGAGTATCAGCAGTAAAAAAAATGTTATTTTCCATAAATGAAATATCCTATTTCTAAAAATTCTAGTTCCTATTGTAATATTTCTCCTTTTGCATTGGTGCGTATAAGACACATCATATCATTATTATCAAAACGACTAGTACCCAAAATAACATAACCGCCATCAGCTAATTGCTTGACAACCACGCCATAATCATTTTTTTCTCCGCCAAATGTTTGTCTCCATTGCTCCACTCCTTCACTATTAGTTTTGATAAGAATAATGTCCGCATTATCTTTGTTCTCTACTTGCGTATATCCAGTAATGATAAAACCGCCATCTTTGGTAACTGCCACAGATGTACCTTCATCATCTAAAGGTCCTCCAAAAGTTTTCCCTTTGCCACCCCAAAGTACCTCCTCACTACCAGCACCACTTGCCAAGAATACCTTTAACAAATAAATATCCTTTCCTCCCTTTGATAGTGTTGCGTTGTTGGTAGTTCCTAAAACAATACAATTATTAAAACCTAAATCTTTTACATCTCGCCCAGTTTCATCTGATATTTCATTTTCTATTACATAATCAGTAAGAACAGCATTTCTTGTTTTATCTAATACTGCAATACGAATATCATCATTAGGACGTTTTTGTGTTGTACCGCACCAAATAGAGTTTCCATTAAGTGCCTCTTGTGCCGTTCCTATCTCATTTTTTCCATCTGAAAAACCATAAACTTTGTTAGTTCCTAAAATCAAGTTCCCTGTTGCATCTGTCTTAAAAACAAAAGCCTTAGACACTGCTCCCAAATTTACTTTTCCAATAAAAAGCATATCTCCATTGGCAGCAACGCTAACATTATAGCCTGAATCATCACTACAACAACCTGCATCTAAGAAGTTTATATACGAGCCATAAATTTTATCCCAAACTTTCTTGCCATTGGCATCTACTTTGAGCAAATAAAAATCTTTATCTTTTACGTTTGGGGTAAGCGGATTTCTCACTACTGTTGTATCCCCCAAAATAATATAACCACCATCAGGGGTAACTTTCACATCTCGGGCTACTCCTGAAACGAATTTTTGCGCCCAAATTTTATTTCCGTTGATGTCTGTTTTTACAAGATAAGTTTGTGGATTAGGAATATCATTGCCTAGAGCATCTTTGTTGATGTCTATGGTTGTTCCTACACAAATAAAACCGCCATCAGGCGTGATGTCTAATGCGTATGCTTGTTGGTCTTGTGCATTACCAAAAAGTTTAATAAAACGCCCAGAAGTATCTGGCGTAACTTTTGGTTTTGTTGTGCAAGCCGTTATTAAAACCCCAAGAAAGAGTGCAATAGAAAGTAATTTTTTTGCATTTTGAATGCTATTTTTAGTAAAATTTTGTGGCATTTTTTTAGATGATTAGTGCTAATTATTTTTCAAATATCTTATATTTTTTTGGTATTTCAAAATATTTGCTAGAATTTGCTAGCTTTTGTTTTTAGAGATTTTAGAAAATACTTATATTTGTGCAAAATACGAAATAGTATTTTTTCTTTTTCTGACATCAAAAAATGCAAAATAAAACACAAAATAAAACATCTCTTAGCTTAATTTTTAGCCTGTTTTTCAGCTTAATATTCTTTTTAATTCCTGCAAAAAGTAACGCACAAGAAGGAGATGTCTTACATGATGGTTTACTTTGGACGACCTCTAACCTAAGCATCAATAAAGAAACACTACAAGAAGGACAATCTCCAAAAAAATCACCTTTCACGCTTGATTTGGGCATACAAAACCGTATCTACCGCAATTTTTCTACCTTTCAAACACTGTTAGGAACGGTGCATATCAATTATAGAAAACCTGAAAGCAAGTTTGGGTTTGCGGTGGGTTTTGTTGGAGGACCTTTTGAGCCACTTGGCATTTTGCAAATTGC
>JANYGM010000389.1 GCA_025362415.1 bacterium | reverse complement strand
GATTTTACTTGTGTGGTGGTTTTTTGTTGCCCACAAGCAAAAAAACTTAATAAAATAAAATAAAAAAATATTGGGACAATTTTCATAGGAATAATAATTTTGAATTTGGGAAAACGAAACTTAATAAATCAAATTACTATTCCTAAACAAGCAATTAGTAGTAAAAGTTTTGACAACGCAAATTTCTATTTTCATACAAAACTGCAAAAGAAGTATATTGCTACAACGAGTTTTTTGTTGGTGTAATAAAATATTCAGATAAAACCAAAAATAATTATGTACTTTTGCTATTGAACTGGTAAATAAAAATATTACATAATTACACATCAAAAAATGCCCAACACTCCACAACAAATTCTAAAAGATTTGCAGCAAAAAAAGTTTGCACCTGTTTATTTTTTGCAGGGAGAAGAGACTTTTTATATAGACCAAATTTCTGATTTTATTGAGCAAAAAGCTATTCCAGAGGCTGATAAAGGCTTTAATCAAGCTATTTATTATGGAAAAGATATTGATATGGGCGTAGTGGTCAATAGCGCAAGGCGGTTTCCTATGATGGCAGAAAAACAAGTAGTTATTATCAAAGAATTTCAAGAAATGGCAGATTTGCGCAAAACTGATGCCCTAAATCTTCTTCAAAAATATGTGGAAAAACCGCTTAATTCTACTATTTTGGTACTCAATTATAGGCAAAAAACGTTAGATAAACGTACTGCTTTCTACAAATCAATAGAAAAACAAGGCTATTTAACAGAATCTAACAAACTTTATGATAATAAAATACCAGATTGGATAGAAACTTATATCAAAGATAAAAACTTGAAAATCAATGTTTTAGCGGTGCGTATGCTTGCAGAACATGTAGGCAATGAGTTAGGCAGGCTTGCGAAAGAAATAGATAAAGTTTGTATCAATTTGAAAGATAATGAAGAGATTTCGCAAGAAATGATACAAAAATTTGTAGGTATTAGCAAAGATTACAACGTCTTTGAACTTCAAAAAGCACTTACAGAAAAAAATGTCCTTAAAAGTAACCAAATTGTTAATTATTTTGCCAATAACCCAAAAGAAAACCCACTTATTCCTATTGTAGCGGTGCTTTTTCAGTATTTCAGTAAAATTCTTTTGTATTATGGCACAGATGATAAATCACAAGGGAATATAGCCAAAGTGCTAGGGATTTCTCCGTATTTTGTACAAGATTTTCAGAAAGCAACACAAAAATATCCTCTTCCAAAAATTATTCAAATCATTGATTTTTTGCGTACCGCAGACCTTCAAAGTAAGGGCGTGGACAGAGGAAGTATGGAAGAAAGCGACATTTTGAAAGAATTAGTATTTAAAATATTACATTAAATAGTTATGAGTTATGAGTTATGAATTGTGAATTATGAGTTGTGAGTTGTGAATAAAATTCTGATTTTGTATTTCTTTAGTGCCTACTTCGTGTGTATTTCTTAATGAACTTAGTGTTAAGAAAAACGAAATAGGAAGTTATTTTTAGCATTTTACCTTCGTACCTCGTACCTCTAAATTCGTACTTCTTTCTTAAACCTTTTCATCAAAAAAAACTCTAATCAAAAACTAAAATACATTTAGCAATAAACTAGAAAAACAATGAAAAGACGTGATTTTATCTCCAAATCTGCCCTAAGTACATTGGGTACAATGTTTGTTCCTAGCTTTTTGAAGGCATTTGAACAGAATTCTTACCAAAATAACCATAATCAGTATGATTTGACTAATCTTGGTGATAAAATCATTGTTATTTTACAACTTTCTGGTGGAAATGATGGATTAAATACTGTTATTCCTTTCAGAAATGATGTTTATTATCAATCTCGCCCTAAAATTGCTATTCCAAAAGATAAAATTCTCCCACTTACAGACGAAATTGGGCTAAATCCTGCACTTTTGGGACTAAAAAAACTCTATGATGAAGGGCTTTTAGGTATTTTTAACGGTGTGGGTTATCCTAGCCCAGACCGTTCTCACTTTCGTTCTATGGATATTTGGCATACAGCAAGTGCTTCTAACGAATACTTGCAAACGGGTTGGTTGGGGCGTTATCTGGACGCACAATGCAATACAAAATGTTTGCCTTATCAAGCCATTGAAATAGACGACACACTTAGTTTGGCATTAAAAGGAGAGAAGTTAAAAGCACTTGCTATGCAAGATATTCAGAAATTTTACCGCCTTACACGTAGTAAGTCTTTGCAAAAAATAAATGATAAAAATATTATCCAAACGAAAACACACCAGCAAGAACATCAGCACGAAAACGTGGCTTATCTCTATAAAACGCTTGCAGAAACGGTTTCTTCTGCGGATTATATCAATGAAAAAACCACAAAAGCAATAAAAACAGCCAATAATCAAGCTGATTATCCTAAAAATAATTTTGCGCCAAAACTCAAAAATATTGCTCAAATGATAAATGCAGGGCTAGAAACTCGTGTATATTATGCAGAACTTTCAGGCTTTGATACACACGTTCAGCAGCTTAATAGACAGACAAAACTGCATACAGACTATGCAGACAGCGTTTATGCTTTTGTTCAGGATTTGAAAAAAACAGGAAATTTGGATAAAACCATAATACTTACTTTTTCAGAATTTGGGCGCAGAGTGGCAGAAAATGGAAGTGGCGGCACAGACCACGGAACAGCTAATAATTTGTTTGTGATAGGTGGAAAGCTCAAAAAAGCAGGTATTTATAATCATATGCCCAGTCTTACAGACCTTAATGAAGGAGATTTAAAGCATAATATTGATTTTAGAAGCATTTATGCTACTGTTCTGGAAAAACAATTAGGACAAAAGCACCAACATATATTAGGGAATGATTTTGATATGTTGGATTTTTTGTAAATTGTAAATTATGAATGATATAATTCCTAATTGATAACTTGTAATTGAATTTTCGTAATTATTTTATTTTTATCTGAAAATAAAATAACTGTAAACATTTGATTTATAAGCACTTAGATAATCATAAAAAAAATATTTCAAAAAACTGAAAATTATTGTTTTGTAGTTAAAAAAAATAGTGCTAATTTAACGTCCAAATTAAAAATCTAAGTTAATCTTTTTAAACTTCCTACGTATATATGAAATATGTCTATGATTTGCATAAGACAATGTTGGCTAATAATCTTATCATTGTTTATGAAGGTGAATTTACACAAGAAATAACCAAATCTGTGTTAGCAATGGCAGAAAGAAATATGGACTCTATTGGTGAGTCTGCCAATGTAAAAAGAAAAGTATTTAACGTAATGGTGGAGTGTTTGCAAAATATTGTAAAACACGCAGAAGATTTGAATGAAAAAGATGAAGACGGCTTGCGTAATAATGCTATTTTTATGCTAGGAAAGCAGGCTAATGAATATATTGTTACATCTGGTAACCCTATACGTAATAGTGTAGTAAAATCTTTGTCATCAAAACTAGAGCAAGTAAATAGTTTGGATAAAGAAGGATTGAAAGAACTTTATAAGTCAATTATCAAAAATGGCGAAATCTCGGAAAAAGGTGGCGCAGGTCTTGGTTTTGTGGATATGGCTCGTAAATCTGGTAATAAACTAGGTTTTGATTTTGCACCTATCAATGATGAGTTTTCTTTCTTTGCTTTGCGTACAGTAGTACCTCGTAATGGTGGTGACTAACCAATAATGAGCCAAGATAGACTAAATAACAATATTTGTCAAACAATTTAATAACATTATCAAGCAATAAATTCAGCAATAAGAATACAATAAATATGGAAGTTATCAACATAGAAAGCACAGAGGAAACGCCAAAAATCCTTTTTGACAAAACCAATGAAATCTTTGAACTCTCTGGACGGTCGCTTCCTGAAGATGCTTCAGAGTTTTATCACCCAATCATCAAGTGGGTAAGTGACTATAGTGCAAGCCCAAACCCTGAAACGTCTTTCTATTTCAAATTAGAATACTTTAATACAGCATCTTCAAAACTTATTTTGGATTTGCTCGCCAAAATAGAAGCCGTAAAAGGTGCAAAAGTCATTTGGTGTTACCACGACGACGACGAAGATATGGAAGAAGCAGGGGGAGAATTTTCAGAACTTGTAAGTGTGCCTTTTGAATTCCAAACTTACTAAATAATTATGAATTTTTAATTGTGAATTGTGAATGATTATTTACAAAAACATTATCCCAAATTCAAAAAAAATACCAAAAACGACAAAATACAATTTATTTTGTCGTTTTTTTTGCTTATTGACTGTACTTTTTGTATTTCATTAACAATTCACAATTCACAATTCACAATTTAAAATTCATAATTCATAATTCACAATTCAAAAAGATGAACTTGCTTTCACAAGAAACCAGCCCATATTTGTTGCAACACGCCCATAACCCTGTACATTGGTACGCTTGGAACGAACAATCTTTATTAAAAGCACAAACAGAAGACAAACCAATTTTAGTGAGTATTGGCTATTCTGCTTGCCATTGGTGTCACGTAATGGAACGTGAATCATTTGAAAATGAGGATATTGCAAAAATAATGAATCAATATTTTATATGTATAAAAATTGATAGAGAAGAACGCCCAGATGTTGATGCTGTTTATATGGACGCTTTGCAGGCTATGGGCATACAAGGCGGCTGGCCTTTGAATGTCTTTTTGTTGCCTAATCAAAGACCTTTTTATGGTGGTACTTATTTTCGTCCTAATGATTGGGTGGGGATTTTGAAAAATATTGCTACTGCTTTTGCTAAAAATAGAAAAGAACTAACAGAATCAGCTAATGAATTTACTAAAAATATTGCCACTTCTGAAATCTCAAAATATGGCTTAAATACTCAAAAAAACGAGTTTTTTAAAGAAAACGTGATCAAAATGGCGGTGCAATTATCAGAAACTTTTGATAGTGTGAATGGTGGTTTTGACCGTTCACCAAAGTTTCCTATGCCATCTATTTATGTTTTTTTATTGAGATGTTCAATGCTCATTTATGAAACTGAACAAGAAAATGAGGCAAAAAATGCCATACAAAACCATACTTTTCTTACATTAGAAAAAATGGCAAAAGGTGGCATTTATGACCAAATTGGCGGAGGTTTTGCTCGTTATTCTGTTGATGAAAAATGGTTTGCGCCACACTTTGAAAAAATGCTTTATGACAACGGACAGCTACTTTCTTTGTATGCAGAAGCCTATCAAATTACAAAAAATCAAGAACAAAAGGATTTCTTCAAAACAATAATTTTTCAGACCGTGAGTTGGTTGAAAGCTGAAATGTTAAGCCCAGAAAATGCTTTTTATGCCGCCTTAGATGCTGATTCTGAAGGTGTAGAGGGCAAATTTTATATTTTTACAGAAAAGGAAGTAAGAAATGTTTTGAAAGATTTATCAGAAGAAGAAATAAAACTTTGTTTGGCATTTTATAACATCAAATCCAAAGGAAATTGGGAACATAACCAAAATATCTTACATCAAGACACTTCTTTTAAAGAAACTACTTTGAAAAATAAAGTAAATGTTTGGAATGAAAAATTACTTGCTTACCGCAACAAACGCATCAGACCAAATACAGATGATAAAATCATTGCAGGGTGGAATAGCTTGGCTATCAAGGGTTTAGTAGATAGTTTTAGGGTTTTTGGTGAGAAAGATTTTTTGGCTTTAGCGCAAGCAAATGCTGAATTTTTGATGGAAAAACTCTTTGTAGATGGGCATTTGCGCAGAACCTACAAAAATGGGAAAGCAACACAATGGGCGTGTTTGGAGGATTATGCGCCTATTATTGAAGGTTTTTTGGCACTTTTTGAAGCAACAAATAACATCAATCCACCTTTAAGTTTTGAATATTTGCAAAACGCAACACTGTTTACACAGTATGTTATGGCTAATTTTTATGACGAAAAAGAAGAAATGTTCTTTTTTACAGATAAAAATGCGCCTAAACTTATTGCTAGAAAGAAAGAGATTTTTGATAACGTAATCCCTGCTTCAAACTCCATAATGGCACAAAATTTATATCTTTTGGGTAGGATTTTGAGTGAAAACACTTACATAGAACGTGCTAAAACAATGCTGATGCGTATGGAAAAAATCTTGCTCAAAAATGTAGCATATGCAACAAATTGGGCAGCTTTTTATGTTAAAATGTGCCATATTGAGGTAGAAATAGTGATTATTGGGGTAGATTGCTATAAAGTCCGCAAGGAATTATTACAAAAATCTTATCTTCCTAATGCAATAATCTTGTGTAGCACTACAGAAACAGATATTTTGCCACTTTTTGAGTTCAAAGTAACACACGAAAACGAAACAACTATCTATGTTTGCAAAAATAATACTTGTCAAAAACCTGTAACGAGTGTTGCGGAGGCACTTTTATTGATATGACTTTTTTCTATTTGTTAGGAATGAAAATTAAATAATTTAATTTTTTTACAATGACTTAATAATCAGAGTTTTGCATTCGTACCTCGTACCTCTTATTTCGTACTTCTTCCTTAAACGGGAATTTCTAAAATAATGATTGTGCCACGTTTTGGGGCGGTATCTATGGTGATTTTGCCGCCCAAAATCTCTGTGCGTACTTGCATACTGCGTATTCCTAAGCCATTTTTGGCGGTTTCAAAGTCAAAACCTTTGCCATCATCTTCTATTTGAAGTAAGATTTTCTTGTTTTCTTCTGTTATTTGTACATAAATATTGGTAGCTTCTGCATATTTTATGGCATTGGTGATGACTTCTTGCACAATTCTATACAATAAAATCTCCTTTTCTTTTGGGATTTTACTTTGGATATCTGCTAATACAAGCTCTGTAGGCGGATTTTGTACGCTATGACAAAGGTTTTCTAGTGCTGCTACCAAATCAAATTTTAGCAAAACAATAGGCATCAAATTATGAGAAATACGTCTTACTTCCTGTGCGGTAGCTTGTAAGTTTTTGACTGTTTTGTCATAATTTTCTGGTATGTTTTCGTATTTTAGGTGTTCTACTTGATTTTTTACGGTGGCAAGCATTGCACCTACGCTGTCGTGAAGGTCTTTTGCTATGCGTTCTCGTTCGTTTTCTTGTGTTTGTATCATTGTGGTACGTAGTTCTACTTGTTTTTTTGCATTATCTGCAATTTGTTTACGTCTTCTCAAAAAATAGAAAAAAGCAACCAACATAAGTGCAGAAACACTACCAAAAATAATTAAATTTCTAAAATCTTTGGTTTTTTGGTTGATTTCCAAATCTTTTTCTTTGGTTTTGAATTTTATGTTGGCAAATTCTAATTGTCGTGAGGCTTTTTCGTCATAAAATTTCAGGTCTAAGGTTGTTGCTTTTTCTTTGTAGAAAAAAGCTTTTTCAAAATCTTTTTTCTGTTTATATAGCGTTGCGGCGGTGCTATACAACTTTTTTTCGGAGCGTTTTGAAAGTCTGGTACTATCTTTGGCAATTTCAAAACTTTGATTAAGGTATTTTTCTGCGTTTTCTATTTGATTATTTTGCAAATAAATATCAACAAATCTGCATAAAATATAATTGTGAATATCTTTATCACTAATTTTTTCAGCATAAATTAAGCCGTCTTCTAATGATTTGATAGCTTTATCAGATGCTTTAAGTGCTTGATAACAAACAGATTGATGGCTTCGTGCAATAGCCATAGACCTAAAACCATTGAGTTTTTTTGCCTCTTGAAAAGATTGTTCGTGAAGTGGCAAACTGGTTGCAAATTCTCCCATTTCTTCATATACTTCTGCAAGATTGGCTACTACTTTATAGTGTTCTACATCTGCATAGGTACTTTTTTGCTGTTTATCCATTTTATCAAAAACTGACAAAGAGCGTTCAAAATAGTTTTTTGCATCTTTGTATTTTGCTGTTTCCAAATAAAGTAAGCCCAAAATATTTAATCTTGTAAATATAAGAGAATCTTTTTTGATACTTTCTGCTACTTCTAATGATTTGGTTGCCCATTCAATTCCTTGTTCAAAATCTCCACTATAATAGGTAGTGGCAGCCATTAAGCCCCAAATACGAGATTCTGCTGGATAATCTTTTGCTTTTTGTGCAATTTTTATGCCTTCTTGTGCATAAATAAGAGAAGAATCATATCTCATTACATCTCCATAATAATCAACGAGATACATATAAATGCGTGCTTTTTTGCTATTGATTTCAGGCGTTTTGGCATTGAGTTGGTGCAGACTATCAATATCTTTAAGGTGCTTTTGATAATCACTTGTAATTTGTGCAAAAATAAAATTATTACAAATAAAACATTGCAATAAAAATAATAAAATTATTTTGTTTTTCATAATATTAGTTAAAAAAGTGTACCAGTTGTCTAAATTAGGATTTATAGGATTGTAGAATTTGTGGGATAACACAAGAACAGGATAAAATTATTTGTATTATCCTTGTATTTATCTTATCATCTTGTAAATCCTAATTTAGACAGATGTATTAAATTATTTCATTTTCCATTGCAATACGTATCATTCCTGCAGTGTTTTTGACATCTAGTTTTTTGAGCAAATTTTTTCTATAAATAGCTATTGTATAAGCACTTAGACAAGCAATGTCTGCAATTTCTTCTGTGGTTTTCTCTTGCGCAATA
This sequence comes from bacterium, assembly GCA_025362415.1. Lineage (GTDB taxonomy): Bacteria > Bacteroidota > Bacteroidia > Cytophagales > Thermonemataceae > JANYGM01. The sequence continues at coordinate 6,700 of JANYGM010000389.1, read as the reverse complement.
AGTTGCAAAACCTCTAATTCACGCTTTGTAAGGTGATATTTTTTGATAAAAGTATCATATTTATCCAAATGCTCTTCTTTTAGCTGCAATTTTAGCAAAATATCTTTATGAATAACCACCTCTCCCAAATGGACTTTCTCAATAGCTGTTATTAGCTCATCAAAGGAAACGGTTTTTGGCAAATAACCCATTATTCCCATTTGTAGGAGGTTTTTTGTTAGAGAAAAGTCGTTGTAGGTAGAAAGAATGATTACTTTTATCATTCTTTTGCTGTCTTTGATGTGTTTCATCACTTCCACACCGTCCAATTTGGGCATATTAATGTCTAATAAAAGTACATCAGGAGAATGCTTTTGCAATAAATGCAAAAGGTCTTGTCCATTTTGGGCTTTTGCAATGACAGAAAATTCTTCTTTCACTTTCAATAAAGCCTCAACGCCTTCCACAAACATTTGGTGGTCATCTGCAAGAATAATTTTTATCATAGTTTCTATATGTTTCGTAATGTGTTTGTAATATAGTATTTTTCACTTTAATGTTTCAAAAATAATATAATTTTTCCCTGCTCTGTCAAGTATTTCTACTTAACAGAACAGGAAATTTTTTTTGTGGTTTAAAGAAAGTGTATAGTAAGTACAAATAAAAGCAAAAGAGGTCGCATAAATGCACCTCTTTTACTTTTTACATTATCTAAAATTCGTACCTCGTACTTCAAACTTCGTACTTAAGGGGCAAGTCTTTCTATTTCCCAAATATTATTCTTGCGTGTATAGCGCAGGCGGTCGTGTAGGCGGGAGGGTCTGCCTTGCCAAAATTCTATCATTTCAGGGACGACCAAATAACCGCCCCAGTTGTCTGGTTTGGGTATTTCTTTCCCTTCAAAGTAGGCAGAAACACGCAAAAATTCTTCTTCCAAAAATTCTCTATTGGGTATTATTTGGCTTTGTGGCGACACCCAAGCACCTAGCTGGCTTGTGCGTGGGCGTGAGTGAAAATAAGGCACAGAATAACTATCAGGCATTTTCTGTACTTTTCCTTCTATCCTGACTTGTCTTTCTAATTCTATCCAAAGGAAAGTAAGACTTACAAAGGGATTTTCTTCCATTGCTTTCCCTTTATTACTATCATAATTAGAAAAGAAAATAAAGCCATTTTCTTGTAAATCTTTCAACAATACAATACGAGAAGATGGTTTATTAGCCACAACTGTACTAAGATTAACAGCGTTTGGCTCTGGTAGTTTTGAGGTAATTGCCTCATCAAACCAAACCTTAAACTGCTTTATTGGGTCAGCGTGTAAATCTTGCAAATCAAGGGATTTGAGTGTGTAATTTTCTCTTAGGTCAGAAATATCTCTATTCATTATTTGAGTTATGAGGAAACAGAAAGTGTTAATAAATAATGTTTTTACGTAATTCGTAATTTTTAATTCGTAATTGAAACAGAAAGTTGTCTTAAATAGCGTTGAATGCTGTTTTGAAAACCTAAATACAAAGCATCACACACAAGGGCGTGTCCTATGGAAACTTCCAATAAATTTGGCATATTTTGTTTGAAATAAGCAAGGTTATCAAGGTCTAGGTCGTGTCCTGCGTTGATGCCCAAACCTAATTCTGTAGCTATTTGAGCAGCTTTTGCATAAGGTAAAATTGCTTTTTCTTTGTTTTGATGAAAGTTTTTGGCATAATTTTCTGTATAAAATTCTATCCTATCTGTGCCAGTTTTGGCGGCATATTCTAGCATTTTTGCATCAGCATCAAGGAATATAGAAGTACGAATATTATGTTTTTTGAATTCTGCAATGATTTCACTAAGAAAACTTTGATTTTTTTCTGTATTCCAGCCTGCGTTAGAGGTGAGCGCATCAGGTGCATCAGGTACAAGCGTAACTTGTGTGGGTTTTGTCTGCAAAACCAAATCAATAAAATCTCTTTCTGGGTTTCCTTCAATATTAAATTCTGTTGTGATAATAGGCTTCAAATCCCTCACGTCTTGGTAGCGAATATGTCGCTCATCTGGGCGTGGGTGTACCGTAATTCCTTGTGCGCCAAATGTTTCCGCATCTTTTGCAATTTGTAAAATATCTGGGTTATTTGCACCTCTTGCATTGCGCAGGGTAGCAAATTTATTGATATTTACGCTTAATTTGGTCATTTTTTGTGGTTTTATTGATGTAAAATAAAACCAAATATACCATTTTTCCAACCAAAAAAACAAAAAAGCGTTACCAAACTCTAAAGAATTTAGTAACGCTTTTTTATCAAATCTCAAAAACAAATAAAAATTTACTGTTTCCTTGCTCTAAACTTACCTGCTGTAATATTAGCGGTTACGTTGGTTTGGTTATTACGTATCACACCAGAATACGTACCTTGTATTTCTGTGGCAGTATTGCTTGTGATAATAGTTGTACCTGAAACGGGACGGTAGGATTTAGTTGTTCCTTGTGAATAAGAGGTAAAGTTCAACCCTGTAGATAAGTTCCAAGTATTATTGTAGATAATAGTACCCCAATTTGTGGTTGTACCACTTGTTGGTATAACAAGTGTTGCTCCAATTGAGATTTCACTATGGTAGATACGATAATACCCTGCAGAGTCACGAGCAAGTGGTAAAGAACTATCTTCAAAAACTATTTTTTGATTACTAAAACCATCACCATCAATAGTATATTCATTATCATTTACTTTATTAGTACAATCAAGCATGATAGTTCCTAAGCTAAGAGAAGAAATATTGGTAATAGTTTTCTTTTCACCAAATGCGTGACGTATTTCTGCTCTTGAAGGCTGACTGCATAAAATAGCAGAAAATGCTCCAGTATTATCTGTATAAGCATAACCTATGCAATTATTAGCATCATAAAAGCAAATATAAGCTAAATCACTTGCTGAACTACCACTACATAAGTTCACATTACCAGTAATAGTAAATGTTTGTGAAGAGAAAAGAGAAGAAATATCAATATCTCCCATATCATACAACTGCCCAACAGATAAGGCTGGAATATTAACCCAAACCCAAGTATTTTGGCAAATTTGATTATTGTAATGATAAAAATTAATAGCAAGGGGCGTTCCTGATGTAACAGGTGAGGGAGTAATAACTCCAAATGTACCATCAACTTCATTTTGACCACCACCGCCTAACGAACTCCAAATACTCACTCCGCTAACAGGTATAGTCACCCCATTTTTTATTCTTACCACTCTACCTTTTATGGCTGCTCTGTCTGCTACTGGTTGTGCAATATCACAATTCCACCAAGTAAAATGGCTTACTGTACCCACATAAGCGTTTCCTTGTTTGGTAGCTGTGCCTTCTTGTTTCCAAATAGCAGTGGTTTCGTCTAAACTCCAAAGTGGCATAGCATTTGGTGCAGTGCTTGCTTGCGAGGTTGCCACAGGCATAGAAATTGTCGCAGTGCTATTATTCAACTGCAAAGCATTTCCAGAGGCATCTGTCATCAAAACTTCTACCATACCAAAAGTTCTCAAACGGCTATCTACACCATTTGCATCTGTTGCAGTCATTGTGCCTGGTACAGTTTGGATAAAGTTTTGACTATCAATGTTAGCAAAACGAGCATAAACAAGCACATTGCCTGTGTAAGATTGGTCTGTGCTTACTGTTTTGTAGCCACCAGCAGGGAAAACAACTGATGCACCAGTATTTCCAATAGTAGCAGTTCCACCAGCAGAAGAGCTAAAAGAAGTTGTTTGTACTTTTCTTTGTAGCTTGATTTGCAGGCTTGTACTTTTTTTGTTTGCTAAATCTAGCAAATGCAAACTTTGAAAATAACCGTTGTAGTTAGCTTTCAAGACTGTTTTTTTGGTAACAGTAAGCCCTTGACTAGTAAAAATCCCTTGTGCATCAGTCGTTACTGTTTGCGCATTGATATTTACGGTCACACCAGCCAAAGGGCGGTTTGTTTCATCTGTAACTGTTCCAAAGATAGCCGTTGTAACGGTTTCATTGGTTGGGTTTACAGGGTCAGGTGAAGAGGTTTTGCTGCAACTTGTCGCAAAAAGCGCACTAATAAAGCAAAAAATAAGGCTCAAACTGGTTAGTTTGTTAGACATAATAATTAAGTGTTTTGGATAAATAATAATGAAAATGACTTTTTATAAAGTAATTTTCTAATGCGCAAGGACTGTGCCAAAGCGTGCCAAAAATACTCGCCATTGAGAATTCGCTGGGTTCTATTGAGAATTCGCAAGATTATTTTATTATTTATGTTTTTTGGGTGGAAATCAGAGAAAAACATATCCTAGTATTTTTCCAATTTTTGCAGAGGCAAGATGAGAATAATAAATATTTATTGGGGATTTCATTCAAAATTTTCTGTTTTTCCAAGAAAATGCTTTTAAGTTTTTCTTTTGACTAATTATTCCAATAAAAATTACGTAGAAAGGATAAACCAAAAACGTAATAGGAATGTAAAAAATATTATTTTTTTCTCCAAAAAAGTACAGAATTTGACTTAAAAAAACAAATTCTAACACAAACCTCACTAAAATAGGAATAAGAAAAGTAACATCAAAAAATGCCATCATTCCACTAAAAAGCATCATTAGATTTACCAAAAATACAAAAAAAGCCAATACTTTAGGGGCAAAACCTTCATAATATTGCCACTTGCTTGCCCAGCGTTTGCGTTGGTTGATAAAATTTGAAAGTGTTTTTTGGGCTTGTGTACCCACAATAACACGCTCATCACGCATAAAAGCCACTTTTTCAGGGCATTTTTTAGCTATTTTGTGCATCAAAAATTCATCATCTCCAGAAATAAGATGCGCTACACCTGCGTAACCAGAAACCTCTACAAAAGCACTTTTTTTGTAGGAAAAATTAGCCCCATTACACATATTAGGCATATTTAGCCCCAAACACGCCGCACCACTTCCTACAAGACTCGCAAACTCCACAACCTGCATTTTCTCAAAAATATTGTTTGCATCAGCAAAATACACTGGCGCACTCACACAAACGACATCATTTTTTGCATAAAAATCAGCCATACCACTAAGCCAAGTAGGTTTTACGCTACAATCAGCGTCAGTACACATTATTATCTCGCCTTGTGCCTTAGAAATAGCTTGCGTGATAGCTCGTTTTTTTGGTGAAATAATATTTTTAGTAATATCATTATCAAAATTATCATTAAGATTATTATCAAGCAAAATAATGCTAAAATTACTGTTTTGAGCATATTTTTGTACTATTTCTTTGCTTTTATCCTCTGAAAAATCATCAATAATAAGTAATTCAAAGCGTGTTTTTGGATAAGTTTGTCTGCTTATATCTTCCAAAAGTGATAAAATATTCTCTTCTTCATTACGCATCACCACCACAATACTAATAAAAAAAGGGTTTTCTATGTTTTTATTAGTATGAACTACTTTGAAATTTAAAGTTTTATTCCAGCCAAAAATGAGCATAATAACCATTATACCATAGACAATAGCAAAGAAAAGAGGGATATAAATGATGTTTTTTTAGTTTAAGTAAGTGTATAAATTAGCTGATGGTGCAAAGATTTTTGAGGGCTGATTTTTTATATTTTGCAATTTATTTCGCAAACCATTTCTCTAAAAATGCCTTTTATATTGGAATTTTAGATATTTATATTGCAATTAGGCAATAACTTTCTAATTCTGCTTTTTTCAGTAACAGAAAAAAGTGTACTATCCAAATGCAAATATTCTAAACTTCTTAATTTTCCAACGTCTTGTGGCAAATAGCGTATTTTTGTACCTTTCAAATGCAAGTCCATTAAGTTTTTTAGCTCTATTATTTCTTTGGGTAAAATGGCAATATTATTATTATTTAAATTTAAACGTATAAGTTTTTTCAATTTCCCAATTTCTTTGGGCAAGAATGTAAGATTATTATTGACAATATCCAAATATAGTAAGTTTTCAAAATTCCCAATTTCTTTGGGTAAAATTCCCACTTTATTATTATTTAAGTTTAAGTATTTTAAATATTTAAAAGTCCAAACTTGTTTAGGTAAAGCTGTGAAATCATTATCATTCAAAATCAATTCTTTTAATTTTCGCCATTGGCTGATTTCTTTAGGCAGAAAACCAAGTTTATTACTGCTTAAATTTATTTCTTTTAAATTCTTCCATTCGCTGATTTCTTTTGGTAAAGTAGTAAGTTTATTATTACTTAAATTTATTTCTTTCAAATTCTTCCATTCGCTGATTTCTTTTGGTAAAGTAGTAAGTTTGTTATTGCCCAAATCTATTTCTTCCAATTCTCTCCACTGACTTATTTCTTTGGGCAAAAAGATTAGTTTGTTACCATAAAAACTTAAAATTCTCATTTTTTTTAATTTTTCTATTTCTTTTGGTAAATAAACAAGTTGATTATTGATAAAATCCAAATGCACCAAATCTTTTAATTTTCCTATTTCTTTTGATAAAAAATTAAGTTGATTGTTACTTAAATCTAAATATTTCAAGTTTTTGTATTGAAATACTTTTATTGGGATTTTAGTTAAGTTTTTATGTGATAAATCCAGACTATCTATTTTATCTGTCATTTCTTCCAAATTCCTAGCAATTTGTGCTTGTGCATAATCCACTATACACATAAAAGAAATAAGCAAAAGTAGTTTTTTCATTTTTTGAGATTTGAAAGGATATAGTATTTGTCTATCTGCTACAAATATAAACATTTTAACGAAAAATAA
>JANYGM010000328.1 GCA_025362415.1 bacterium | reverse complement strand
GTTTGTATTACAGTCCAGCGGACTGGCATATTTATAGAAAATAAGTAAAAAATGTATTTCGCTCCAGCGGAGCGGCACTAGCAAGGGCTAGTTTTATAAATATTGCGCTCCGCTGGAGCGAAATACAAACACAATGATATTTCTATAAATATACCGCCCCGCTGGGGCTGAATACAATTTATCAATGTCGTTATCTAACTAAAATTATTTTTTCTTTTCCTCTACAACAGGTACAACTTTTTTATCTTTTTTGGTTGTGTCTGTCGCAACGGTATTTTCTTGCAAATTAGAGCCATCACCTGCATTATCTTTGGCAAAAAATTTGTCACGAATAGCATTAGCACGTGCTTGTGATTCTGGCGTGTCGTTGTAAACATTGCGTAATTGACGTGCAGAATCTCCTTTATCACCATAAACGTAGGGGTCGTTTTCGTGGTGGTCTGGCAATTTGGCAGGGTCAGAGTTGTTGTATTGATAAAGTCCGCAAGAACTTACACTAAACATCATTCCTGTAAGAAGAACTACTGCTAATTTTTGCTTTGTTGTTTTATTGATGGCTTTCATATTAAAATATTTCATATCAAATGAATTATGTGTTTTTATTTTCCTGATGCTACAAAAGTATTTATTTTTTTCATTAAAACAAAAAAATACTGAATATTTAGTATTTCAAACATCTTACTTTGTATTTCGTACCTCGTACTTCTAACCTCGTACCTCAAAAAAGGTTTATTTGATAATAAAATTCCCTTTTCCTGTCAAATATCCTTCACAATAAACTTCTATATTATAAGTACCTTTGCTATATTCTGCGCCTTTTTTGTGTTCAAACCTAATTTCTTGTTGGGTATTATCAAAAGAAAAACCTTGAGAAGTAGTATAATTTACGTCATTGCCGCTGGCATCAGTAAAACGCCCTCCTGTAGTTCCTACCAAAACAGCTCCATTAGGCTCAATAACACGTAAGTATGCTTTTTTATTATTAGTTTTGGCAGCTTCATTTGGCAAAAGGCGACAAATAACTAGAATTTTATCCACTAATTTTGTCTTAAAACCTGTTTTATTATCTGCTTGTGTACGTATTTTGCCCACATCAGAAATAGCATCAACACGAATGGAAGAAGATTTTAGGATAGAAACCTTATTGATGGTTGCCTCCAAATCCGCTTTTTCTTTACGTGCATTGCCCATAGAGTCTCGTAGGCTATTTTTTTCTTTCTTTTCCTTAGCCACTTCTTTCGTAAGATTGTCCGCTGTGCCTTTCCAACGAGCTATTTCCTCATCTTTGGTAGCAAGCTGCGCTTCATAATTTTTTATTTTTGCTTGATATTGCGCTAAAAGAGCCTCTGTATTGCCTTTTGAGGCTAAAAGTGTTTTTTTATCTTGTTCTAATTCTTTTTTAATTTCTATCAAATCTTCATAATCTTTGTCTTTCTCTTTGGCTTGCGCAATACGTATGTCTAATTGTTGTGCAATAGAGTCTAATTTGGCAGAAGTAGTATTTATTTCTACATTTTTCTGCTCAATAATCACATCTTTTTGTGCTATTTGTTTTTGCCCTTGCATCAAATTATACACTAAAATACCATTGATAAGTGCCAATGCAACAGTAAAACCAATAAAAAGCGTAATATTTTTATTGCTTTTAGCTTTTTTTTCATTTTCCATAAACTAATTTATTTTTGATAAGTTGTTGTTATTGTTACTAATTTGTTTTTGATAAATAATTATACCAACTTGTTGTACCAACCTATTTTATAACTAATTGTTTTACATATAGTTACAAATAATGATAAAAATATTTTTTAAATATTTTACACAAATTTACAACTTTTTTGTAGATTCACACGAATATATCACAAAACACCTATAAAAGTTTTATTTAAAATTTATTTATGATGATACTTGACGCACAATATTGGCAAAACCGTTATCAAAATCATACTGATAATTGGGATATTGGCGAGGTCAGCGCACCTTTAAAGGCATATTTTGACCAAATAACAGACAAAAATATAAAAATTTTGGTGGCTGGTGGCGGAGATAGTTACGAAACTTCGTATCTTTACAAAAATGGCTTTAAAAATGTTTTTTTGTTGGATTGGGCAAATACTGCACTTGACAAATTCTTGATAAAAAACCCAGATTTCCCTGAAAATCAAACCATTTGTGGAGATTTTTTTGAACTTGAAGAAAAATTTAATTTATCTTTTGATTTAATTGTAGAACAAACTTTTTTTTGTGCTATTTCTCAACAAAAACGACCAGAGTATGCAAAAAAAATGCAACAATTATTAAAACCAAATGGAAAACTTGTGGGTGTTTTGTTTGATGATTTCCAAGAACGCACAGAACCACCTTTTGGAGGAACACAAGAAGAATATAAACCTTATTTTGAACCTTATTTTGATTTCAAATATTTTGAAAAATGCTATAATTCTATTGCTCCACGTTCCAACAGAGAACTTTTTATATTACTCAAAAAAGTGAGCAGTGAAATAGTGAACTAGTGTGTAGTGGAATACATTATCTGCGACACTACTTCACTACTCACTATTTCACTATTTTACTATTTCACTTTGATACAGACATAATAGGGTTGTAAAACTTCTTGGCAAATATCTTATTAGTTGGATTGTAATCTACACCATTAAAGAATAAAATAACAAATTAGTTATGTCGTTATCAAACTACTCACTATTTCACTACTCACTACTCACTATTTCACTACTCACTATTTCACTACTCACTATTTCACTACTCACTATTTCATCTTTATGGCATACATAAATTTTTCTTTAGATGAATTGCAGCAAAA
>JANYGM010000314.1 GCA_025362415.1 bacterium | reverse complement strand
CGTTGTTTTCTGCCACTGATTTATCTGTGAAACTTTCTACATATTCAAAGACTTTTTCTATCTCCGAAATTCCTTGCAAGCCTGCAATAGATGTTTTTAGGAAATCTTTCAGAAAATTTAACTTTTCTAAATTACTACTATTTACATTAAAAGTAAAAATAGGTTTTATTTTTTCAATGGCATCAACAGAAAAACCACGTTCTTTGAGTTCTAAGATAACATTTTCTTCACCAATCTTGTCTAATTTATCAATAGCTACACACAAATCAGTTTCTTTACCCAAAACGCCACCAACTTCCGCAATTCCTGCCAAAATCTTACGGTTATTGATTTTAATTTGATAGGCATTTGGTTTGTTTAGTTGAAGATTTTGCAAAACCTCATTCATCATCAAAATAATTTCTGCCTCACAAATAAGTGAGCTAGTGCCTACCACATCAGCATCACATTGATAAAATTCTCTATAACGCCCACGTTGAGGCGCATCTCCACGCCAAACAGGCTGGATTTGGTAGCGTTTGAAAGGATATGAAATAGTATTTTGGTTCATCACCACATAGCGAGCAAAAGGTACTGTAAGGTCGTAGCGCAAACCTTTTTCCGAAATTTTTAGGGCAAAAGTTTTAGAGCCATTTGCTGCATCTTCAGCACGAGTTTTGCTCAAAAAATCTCCAGAATTAAGGATTTTATAAAGTAATTGGTCTCCTTCTTCTCCATATTTTCCCATCAAAACCGACAAATTTTCCATTGCAGGCGTTTCTAAGGGCATAAAACCAAATTTTTTGAAAACAGATTTGATAGTGTCAATGATGTAGTTGCGTCTAAGCATCATTTCAGGCGAGTAATCACGTGTGCCACGTGGAAGCGTTGGTTTCATTTATTTTTTATTGGGATATTTCAGACCGCAAAATTAGCAAAAATCAGTAAAAAACACAAAATTTTATATTTAAAAACTTAGTTGGTGGTTTATTGGTTAGATTTACAAAAATATTAAACAGATTTTCCTATGTTGTCAGGTGTTTCCACCTGACAACAAAATGCGGTTTTAGATATTGGATTGAGTGAAAATCTCCAAAAATCAACATTAAAAAACGCATTTGAAGTCAGGTGGAAACACCTGACTTCACAAAAACCAGATTTTATAGAAAATTCAATAAACAAAAAACTTATGTCAAAAATCCTTATTACAGGCGGTAGTGGCACAGTTGGCACTCGTCTAACAACTTTATTACTACAAAAAGGTTATCAAGTAGCACATTTGAGCCGTTCAAATAAAAATGATAACAAAAATGCTACTCCAAATGTAAAAAACTACGTTTGGGACATTAAAAAAGGCTATATTCAGCCAGAAGCCTTTGAAAATTTGGATTATATTATCCATCTTGCAGGCGCAGGCGTAGCTGATGAGCGTTGGACTGATGCACGAAAGAAAGAAATTTTGGAAAGTCGTACACTTTCTACACAACTACTTTGTAAATATCTTGCAGAAACAAAAACACCGTTAAAAGCCTTTGTTTCTGCTTCTGCCATAGGAATTTATGGTTTTGATACTGGTAATCAGTTACTTACGGAAGAAAGCCCAATATCCTCGCAGTTTCTGGCTGATGTTGTCAAAAAATGGGAAGAAGAAGTACAAAAAATAGCTTTAATTGGTAGCCAAAATAGTATTAGAGTAGCAAAACTACGCATAGGAATTGTTTTGAGCAACAAAGGTGGCGCACTTGTGGAAATGGCAAAACCTGTACGTTTATTTGCAGGTGCAGCACTAGGCACAGGCAAGCAACATTTATCTTGGATTCACGTTGATGATTTATGTAAAATGTTCATTTTTGCAATAGAAAACAATAATATTTCAGGAGAATACAATGCGGTTGGGGTAGCTGCAACCACAAACGAAATCTTAACAAAATCCATAGCAAAAGCGTTGGATAAACCGCTTTTTTTGCCTAATGTGCCTGCATTTGCCCTAAATCTTCTTTTGGGAGAAATGGCAGGAATGATTTTGGGTGGCAATAATGTTTCTTCTGAAAAAATCCAAAAAGCAGGTTTTCAGTTTGATTATACAGATTTAGATGTGGCAGTAAAAAATCTAATTTAGTTGCCACAGATGCACAGATGAATACAAGATGTATTTTATCTGTGGCAATAAAAAAGCCTTCTCTTTTCAGGGAAGGCTTTTTCTGCATTTGTTTAACTTTCTTTATTGAATTTTGGTAAGTTTCGTTAGAAACTTGCTAAAATTATTTTGCTGGTTGGCAAAGGCTGATAACTTTAAGGATAGATTCTTGAGCAAACTCAGTATTCAACATATCTTTAACTTCTTTGTTTTCAGTTATCCAAAATGCTTTATCACTAGCTTTAGTGAAATTAGTTTGAAAATGTTTTACTTGTTCAGTCAAAAACGTGTTCAAATCATCAGTAGATTTCACGTTAGCAACACGCATCAAAGATTCAAACCAGTTTTTAGCTAAATCTTCTTGAGCAGTGATAGTAGCTTTCATAAAGTCTGGAGCTGCATCAAAATTGATAGTTTTTTTCAAGTTTGTAGCTGTTTCTTCCAATGTAGTTTTAACTTTAGTAAGCATTTCAGTGCTAGACTCAGTCATTTTGTTCATTGTTTCAGTTGCCATTTTAGTCATAGCGTCTGTAGCTTCAGTTGTAGTTGTTGTTGTGTTAGCTGATTTAGTAGCCATAGTTGTAATTATTTTGGAGTTTGTTTTAAGTTTTTTTGTTTGGTTAGAGTTATTTTCACTTCCCAACGACACAAAGGTAATAGGTTAGTATCAGAAATAAAACTTTTTTTAGAATTATTTTTGAAAATAATTGCTATTTTGGCTCTATGTAAGACTTTTTTAATTTGGAATAGGATTATTTCAAGAAAAAAATTAGTCTGCATACCGCTCATTTACATATTTATATTGCGCACTTATTCTGTAAAATAATCAAAAAAAGTATTTTTATTTTGTAAAAACTATAAAAAAGTGTATTTTATTTTGTTGATTTATCTTTTTGTAGTTTTTTCAGTAAAAAATCAGAAAATCAAGAAAAATCTAAAAATAATCCTAAAAAGTTTTACAAAATTGTACTTTATAAAGAGAAATGTACGAGATTTTTAAATTAAAAGATAAAAATAAATCTCTGTGCTTTGTGTACTACATTTTACATTAAATTGTGTAAAAATACTATCTTTGTAACCAAGTAACCAACTCAACCATTTATTTATGCTAAGGATTTCAGAAAGAATACTAAAAAAATTATGCCTATTTATTGATAATATTGGCAATAGGCTATTTGTTTTCTTATTTTTCTTATTTTTTTCTATATTTTTCTTCTCTAAAAGCCTTTTTAGTCAAAATTATACTTATCAAAACTATAATATTCAGCAAGGTTTGGCAGGCTCTGTGGCGTATGGAATGTTGCAAGACAAAGAGGGTTTTATGTGGATAGCCACAGAAACTGGGCTTAGTCGCTTTGATGGCACGCATTTTCGTACATTTACTACAGTTGATGGTTTGCCTGACAACGACATTATGAGCATTTTTGAAGACTCAAAAGGGAGAATTTGGATACTTTCTTTTAAAAATAAACTTTGTTTCTATCAAAATGGTATTTTTCATACAGACAAAAATACTACTTGGCTCAAAATAGCACTTCCTAGCCCACCTTTGCAGATAATAGAAGACAAAGAAGGAAATTTGTTGCTACGAACAATGCAACCTAGAAATAGTCTCATAATTATTATTGATACAAATAATAAACTTGAAATTTATTACCAAAACTATGTAATTAAAGAAGTTACTAAAATAGATACTACAAATGGGATTGGTAATTCTTTCTATAATGCTACCATAGATACTGAAAAAGGGTTTATTATCAATATATCACATAAGTATTTTCATTTTTATAAAGGAAAGATTTTAGCTAAGAAATTAAAAATTCCTACAAACGAGCCAAATTGTGCTAATATTTCGCCTCTATATTTTGCTTATCAAGAGAGAATAAAAAATACTTTAGATAATAAAAGTTGGTTGCATATACTAACACTAGCCAATCCTAGTATTCATAAAAAGATACTCATTCCTTCTGACGTTATCAATATACAATTTTTAAATAATTTGATATTTATAAATACAAATAATGGTAGCTATCAGTACGACTTCAATAAAAACGAAATAATACATCATTTTTTACCTAGTAAAAGTATTTTGAATGTTTATCAAGACAAAGAAAATAACCTTTGGTTTTCTACTAGAGGCAATGGTATTTTTAGGTTACAATCTTCACAAATTACAAGTTTTGATAAAGATTTTTTTGATACAAAAGATGTACAAATCTTTCATTTGCAAAGGAATAGAAATAAGCTTTGGATTGGTGGTAGTAATGGCAAAATATTTTCAGTAGATTATTCAAAAAAATGTAATTTAGATGCCTATAAATTACCTAGTGCAATACAGCTACATGTAAGTCCTGTGCCTTACTTGTATTTTTTATCAGAAAAAAAAATGATTGCATTTTCAAATATGAAAATACACGAAATACATACAAACTTAAATATATATATTGATAAAGATGCCAATACAAAATTTGAACAACATAGGCTAGCATCTGTTAAAGATATTAGTATCATAAATAAAGATAGTGTGCTAATTGCTACTGCTAATGGTATTCATTCTTACAGATTTTCTACCAATCAAGTTAGATTATTTGTGGTAAGCGAGCGCACAACCTGCGTTTTTTATAGAAATGATAGCCTTTTTTATGGTACAATGCAAGGTTTAAAACTGCATTTATCCAACAAAAAAAATATTGTTTTAGAGGATAAAAATAAATTGCTTACAGAAAAATTTATGGATATTGCCCAAGATAAAAATCAAAATCTTTGGCTTTCTGGCTATAATAATGGCGTTATTTGCATCAAAAATACCAAAGAAAAAAATGAAATAATGCACCATATCACAGAAAAACAAGGACTTACAAGCAATATTGCTCGTTGCTTGTTTGTACAAGGTGATACTATTTGGGTGGGTACAAATAAAGGACTAAATAAAATAACCTTTCAGAAAGATAATTTATCTCAAAAACCTATTATACAGACAATTAGGGCAGAAGATGGCTTAGTTTCTGATTATATAAACACTATTTTGGTGCAAAATGATACTGTTTATGTAGGCACACCTGAAGGAGTGAGTTTTTTTCATAAGGACAAGTTTTTCAAAACATCTCCCTGCGTGCTTAAAATTCTCTCTCTGAAAATTTCTAATAATGAAAATATATTGGTAGAAAAATATTCACAAGAAAAATCAACAAATAAAAAAATAGCCCAAAAATACAAATTAAGCTACAAAGAAAATAATATTGTCATTGATTTTGTGGGGCTTTCCTACCGTTCTGGTGGGCAAATTAAATATAAATTTCGTTTAAATACTGGAAATGAAACTTTTGATAACGCAAGTGGGAATTGGCAAGAAACAAAAAATACTTCTCTCTCTTTCAGTGCTTTAGCTCCTGATGACTATCATTTGGAAATCATTGCCATCAATAAATTTGGTATAGAAAGTGAGAAAATAATACTTAATTTTAGCATAAAACCTGCTTTTTGGCAAACTTGGTGGTTTTTTGTGGTACTATTTTTGCTGCTAATTGCGCTTGTTACTTGGGTTATTTTCTCTCGTGTACAGGTGGTACGTAAGCGTGAGCAAGCTCAAATACGCTTAAAACAACAAATGCTACAAAATGAAGAGGAAATGCTCCAAACAGAGCAGCAACTTTTGGAGGCAGAGCAAAAAAACCTGCACGCAAAAGAAGCTATGCTCCAAACAGAGCAACAACTGCTTAGAACACAAATAAATCCACATTTTTTGTTTAATTCTCTTGCAACAGTTCAAAATTTTTTCTTAAATAATGATACTAAAAACTCCGTTTTGTATCTAGGGAAATTTGCTAAACTGATGCGACAAATTTTAGAAAATTCTAGGGAAAACCTTATTAGTTTGCATAGTGAGATAGAAATGTTGGAAAACTATCTTGATTTGCAAAAAATCCGCTTTTCTGGGAATTTTGATTATACTATTGTGCTTGCTGATAATTTGGACAAATATTATACCCAAATCCCGCCAATGCTGGCACAACCTTTTGTAGAAAATGCCTTAGAACACGGATTTTCTCACAAAAATGAACAAGGTTTGTTAGAAATTTCTTTTAAAATAGAACAAGAAAATGGAGAAGAAATGTTAGTTTTAGAGATATTAGACAACGGTGTGGGCTTAGAACTTTCAAAAGAATTACGGTCTGAAGCAAAAAAAGAATACAAATCTTTGGCAATTACTATTACCCAAGAAAGACTGGAACTTTTGAGTAAAAAATTCTCAAAAAAATGCTATCTTACAATCAAAAATAGAGAAAATACACTACAAGAAGTAATAGGCACTCACGTTAAAATATTTTTACCACTAATAGATGAATAATAAGTAATTGTGAATTGTAAATTGTGAATTGTGAATGAATACAGAAAATTGCCAATAAATAAATTAACATCACTATAAAAATATAAACGAATTAGTAAATCTTATTTTATTGATGAATAAAACTACTACAAAAACAAATAATAGCAATATCATAATGTCTGCCTGCATCATTGATGACGAGCTAAACGTAAGAAATAGCATCAAAAACCTTATCAATATCTTTGAATTGCCTATAAATATTATTGGTGAAGCTGGGAATATAGCTGATGCTTTAGTTCTTTTACAAACCGTAAGCCCTGATTTATTATTTTTGGACGTGGAAATGCCAGACGGAAAAGGATTTGACCTTTTGCGCCAAAAAACAGATATTGCTGCAAAAGTTATCTTCATTACGGCACACAATTATTATGCAGTAGAGGCTTTTCGTTTGTCTGCACTAGATTTTTTATTGAAACCCATTGATGCAGAAGAGTTGCAGCAAGCTGTCAAAAAGGCACAAATTATTATAGACAAAGAAAATGAAGACGTTAAAATTACTACTTTTTTAGAGCATTTGGACAAAGATAAGAAAGATAAAAAAATCATTCTTAAAACTGCTGACAAAATGCACATTTTGGAAATTCGTCAAATAGTGCGTTTGGAGAGTAGTAATAATTATACTATCTTTTTTTTGGAAGATAGCCAAAAAATAATGGTTGCAAAAAGCATCAAAGAATATGAGGATTTACTCATAAATTATGGCTTTTTTAGGATACACCAATCTAATATTATCAATTTAAGTTGTTTATCCACTTACGACAAACGCAACCAACAAGTAATTTTAAAAGATGGTGCTACTTTGCCCGTAGCAACACGAAAAGCACAAGATTTAATAAAAATGTTGGAACAAATTTAGACCAAATAACTAAGATAATCAATTAGTTTATGCCTAGTAATGCCAAAATGATATGTGATAAATTAAATACAAACCCTTTGTATTCATTCACAATTCACAATTCACAATTCATAATTACTTAATATGACACCAGAACAATATATCTCCAATCTTGCTAAACGCTATGCGCTTGGCAATGCTACAGAACACACTTTTAGAGGGGATTTGCAACAACTCATAGAAGCCATTATGCCAAAAATAAGTGCTACCAACGAGCCAAAAAGGCAAAAATGTGGCGCACCTGATTATATCCTCACCCAAAATAATATTCCCATTGGATATATTGAAGTGAAGAATATTGGCAACAAAGACCTCATAGGCGCAAAAGCAACAGGAAATAAAGAACAGTTTGACCGTTACAAAAAAGCTCTTGGAAACATCATCTTTACTGATTATCTTGACTTTTATCTCTATGTTGATGGAGAATTTCAAACCAGTATTGCCATTGGTGAACTAAAAAATGGTGTTATCATTCCTAAAAGTGAGAATTTTAACTTCTTTACTTCTTTCATTAAAGACTTTTGTGCCTATCAAGGGCAAACTATTGACAACCCCAAAAAACTTGCCGAAATGATGGCAGGGAAAGCCCAAATATTATCTCTTGTTATTGAGAATGCTCTCAACAACGACAAAGAAAACAAACAAGATTCTTCCCTAAAAGAACAGTTAAACGCCTTTGATGAGGTGCTTATTCCACATATAAAACCCAAAGAGTTTGCTGATGTTTATGCCCAAACTATTGCGTATGGTATGTTTACGGCTAGATTACACGACGAGGTCAGCCTTACTTTTACAAGGCAAAAAACAAATGACCTTATCCCCAAATCTAATCCGTTTCTTAAGAAATTATTTGATTATATTGCTGGTGATGAACTAGACGACCGTATTATTTGGATTGTTGATGCCCTTGCAGAGATTTTTTCTGCTTGTGATATACAAAAAATCTTACAACATTATCAGAAAAATGAGGACACAGAAGACCCTATCATACATTTTTATGAAACTTTCCTTACTGAATACGACCCTATCCTAAGAAAATCAAGGGGCGTTTGGTACACACCTACGCCTGTCGTGAGTTTTATTGTGCGTGCCGTTGACCAAATACTCAAAACCGACTTTAATCTTCTTGATGGTTTGGCTGACACTACC
>JANYGM010000295.1 GCA_025362415.1 bacterium | reverse complement strand
AAGCCTTTTGGCTTAGAAAGTATCAATTCCTCTACTTTTTTGATGTCAAGCGTGAGCGTTTTTGGGTCAATATCCGCAAAAAATACGTTTCCACCACAATAACGCACACAATTAGCAGAGGCTACAAAAGTAATAGGGCTTGTAATAACATTGCTATTTTCGTTTACATTAAGTGCCATAGCACACAAATGTAGCGCAGCCGTACCATTGGAAAGTGCCACAGCGTACTTTGTGCCAATATATTCAGCAAATTTTTGTTCAAATTCTACTATTGTAGGTCCTTGCGTAAGAAAATCTCCCTGTAAAGCCTCTACAACCACTTTTATATCCTGTTCTGTAATATTTTGCCTACCATAAGGAATATTTTTCATTCTTTTTTCTGATTAAAAATAACTTAAAATGGTTTAAAATCCTTATCTACGTGTTCTAAAATAAGGTTTCTGATTTGCTCCACATTCAACCATTCTTTATTCTCACCAGAACTATAACAAAACCCTTTATCTACTTTTGTGGCATTATATTGCGTAATAAACCTTTCCATTGTAAATTCGTATGTTTCAAACGGCACATTTGGCACAATAATATAATACCTTTCAGCCTCAATAGTATTCAAAGAGTCCGTTAGTGTAATCATTTCTTCGTGCAGTTTCTCGCCTGGGCGTATGCCGACAATCTCCAATTTTGCACTTGGCGCAATGGCTTTAGCCACCTCCGTAATGCGGTAAGATGGTATTTTTGGTACAAAAATCTCTCCTCCAATAGCATTTTCTAGCGCAAAAAGCACCAAATCAACACCTTCCTCCAAAGAAATATTAAATCTTGTCATTTCTTCATCTGTGATAGGCAAAACGCCATCACTGCGTTTTTGCATAAAAAATGGTATCACAGACCCACGAGAACCCATTACATTGCCATAACGCACCACAGAAAACTTAATATTATGCGCTCCTCTAATATTATTAGCTGCTACAAAAAGTTTATCAGAACAGAGTTTTGTAGCACCATAAAGATTGATAGGTGCTGCTGCTTTGTCAGTAGAAAGTGCAACAACACTCATTACACCCATATCTAGGGCTGTTTCTATGACGTTTTGCGCTCCCAAAACGTTTGTTTTGATACATTCAAAAGGATTATATTCAGCCGTTGGCACTTGTTTGAGTGCAGCAGCGTGAACAATCACATCAACACCTTCAAAAGCCCGTTTTAGGCGGTCTTTGTCCCTCACATCACCAATAAAATAACGAATTTGTGGGTATTTTGAGGCAGGAAATTCCAGTGCCATTTCGTATTGTTTTAGCTCATCTCTAGAAAAAACAATTACTTTTTTCACCTCTGGATATTTTTCTAAGATGGTTTTGACAAATTTTTTGCCAAATGAGCCTGTTCCGCCCGTAATTAAAATTGATTTATTTGCTAACACTTTTTATGGTATTTTTTGGTAATTTTATTTTTGGTAATACTAATTTTTAAAAATTTAGGGCTAATTCTAGTAGTTTTTCTTTGATTGTTTCATCTGAAACTGGGGCAGTTATCCAAACTATTGGTTCTGAATAATCTATGCCTTCAAAATAACAAATTTGTTGCCTAAATAATTTTTCTGAATATCCTTCTTTGTATATTTCTAATGCTTTTTTGCTTACCGTTTCAATAGAAAAAAAATCTTTTAGCAAAAAATAAATATCTACATAATCTTTCCATTTGGAACGCCTGCCCATTGCATAAAACTTCATAGCTGCAAGTGTCAGCAAATCAGGCATTTTGATGTACTTTTGTAGTTCCGAGCCTGCTTCTAAATGAAATGGATAGTAAAAAAAAGTAAATTTCACTTCATTTATAAGGTAATGAATCCCGTCAAAATCTTCAAAAATAAATCTTTTTTTAGCATCTAAGTCATTGATTTTCTTTTTGATACCACTTTTATTAAGTGGTTTTTCTTTGAATAAATCAAAGTCTATGCTTTCTCTATGCCCAATTTGTAGGGCAATAGCAGTTCCGCCAACTAGCAAAAATTCTTTTTTGAATTTTTGTAGAAACGGTAAAAGTTCTTTTTGCGTATCAGAAAGGATATTTAGGTACATTTTTTCTAAAATATAGGTCAAAAAAATTTCTTACTATTGGAAAATAATTATTTCTTTCATTCTTAATTTTACTACCAAATTCTCGTGCTACGTTTTCTTTGCCTAATACTTCAAAAAGTACCTTAACATCTTTTATTGTACCATAATTTAAAATAAATTCTATTAAAACACTATCACTCATAGCGTTTAACCTATCTTTATCAAAATACCAAAAAAGTGATTTGTTTTCTTCAATAAGGCTACTTCTTGTCATTTTTCTTAAATTTATTGCTTTAACTATTCCTTTAAAAAAATCTTTCAAATAGAAAATTTGAAAGATTTTTTTGAAGTTTCTAATCAGTTTATTATGGCTTATTTTTTTGCATCAGAAATAATCTGTACCACTTTCATAGCCACCCCCATATCTCCTTTGATTTTGAGCTTGCCCATCATAAAAGCATTCATAGCGTTTAACTCGCCATCTAGCAATTTATTAGCATTTTCAAGTGTAAGAATAGCCACACAATCCGCCTCAATATCGTCATTAGTAACCACATTGGGTACTTGTTTGGCATCAACGAAAACTGCGCCTTCGTCAAAAGAAAATTTTACGGTAGCATTTAGTTTGCTATCTTCACCCACTACGGTTTTTACTCTGTCTGTAAATAATGAAAGGCTCATTTTTAATTAGGAATTATGAATTGTGAATTATAGATGAATATAAAATACTCTTAATATACTGCAAACGGAAAGAATTTCAGAAAATACAAAAATTGCTTCTGTTGCCCCTAAATCCCCAAAGGGGACTGTAATACGAAATAAATTTTCAAAAATGTATTAAAAGCTCTTTGGGGTTGGGGCAAAATTTAATTATTCCCCAAAATTAGCTATTTTTTTGATTTTCTTCTTCTTTTTTTTCTGGATTTTTATCAATATTTTTCTGCACCACCAACTCAAAAGTATCTAAATTAAGTGCGCAAAGATTACCAAAATAATTGTATTTTTGTTTTTCTCTTGTACCTTTATAACAACCATTATCTAGTGGCAAAACATCAGATTTGGAGCGAATATGA
>JANYGM010000292.1 GCA_025362415.1 bacterium | reverse complement strand
GCAGACGGCAAAGGAAATAAAAAAACAGAAATATTCTTGTGAAGTGCTTTCAAGTCTATTTTGCCGTCTGCTTTAGCTGACGGTGCAAAAAACTTCAAGTGCCAAAACGAAAGTAAACCAGACTAGCCTGACGGCTATGGGCTTGCCCCTGCCCAATGTGCGAAAGCAACACGACAAACAAAAAACAAGCTAAAACCTGCTCTACGAGGGCAGGGGCAAGCCCAGCCCCTACAAAATACAACCTAAACAGTTACAAATTAAGTAATTTATTAAGTGGATTTCTTTAATTAGTGTGATTTGACCAAAAGATACATAATTACTTGATAATCAAAATTTTGTATTCATTCACAATTAAAAATCCACAATTACTAAAATGTTATTAGAAAAAATACATCTTATCAATTTCAAAAACTATGAATTGCTGGAAATGACCTTTGGAAATGGTCTAAACTGCATTTTGGGTAATAACGGTAGTGGGAAAACTAACTTGCTTGATGCTATTTATTGTCTTGCTTTCACTAAAAGCTATTTTGGACTAACAGACACACAAAATATCAGACATTCAGAAAGTTTTTTGGTTGTGAATGGAAGTTTTAAAAAAGAATATCACTTAGATAATGATGATTTAGATACTAATTTAGTTGAATTTCAAACTGACTTTCAGACAGAAAATATTGCTTTTGGAGTGCGTGAAGGCAAAAAAACTATCAAATCATCTGTTAATAATTATCAAAAACCTTCACAACATATAGGACTTTATCCTGTTGTGATGCTTACGCCTTATGATACAGACCTTGTGCGTGAGGGAAGTGAGGAAAGGCGCAAATTTTTGGACGGAATTATCTCACAAATCAGCAACGAATATCTACAAAACTTGCTGAAATACAATCATTTACTCAAAGAAAGAAATATTACACTCAAAAGATTTGCAGAAAAAAATACTTTTGATGCTATTTTATTAGAAAGTTTTGATGAGAGATTATTAGAAAAAGGTAAACTCATTTTTGAGGAAAGAAAACGCTTTTTGTCCATTTTTTTGCCTATTTTCCAAGAATTTTATCAGATTTTATCAGAAAATAACGAGATTGTTAGTTTGGATTATCAAACGCAATATATTCAAAATAATCAAGAGGATTTTACAGTTTTTTTTAAGAAAAATCTTCAAAAAGACCGCTTGCTGATGCGTACAAGCACAGGCATACACAAAGACGACCTTGAGTTTTTGTTAGAAAAACGTTCTTTACGCAAATTTGGCTCACAAGGACAACAAAAAACCTATGTCATTGCACTAAAATTAGCTGCATTTGCCACAATAAAACAAGAGAAAAACATTTGTCCTTTGCTCCTTTTAGATGATATTTTTGATAAATTAGATGCAAAACGTATGCAAAAATTACTTCAAATTGTGAGTTGTGCACCTTTTGGGCAGGTTTTTTTGACTGATGCCAACCCAGAACGTACAAAAGCACTTTTGAAAGAAATCAAGCAGGAAACTAAGCAAGAAAATGAAATAAGTACATTTATTTTAGAGAAAATTATTTAAAAACATCTTTTTGTTGCTTGTGAAGACACAAGCAACGGCATTTAGAGAAAATCCAATAATCTAATATTACCACTTTTTGTATTATCACGTTCCGTAACTACGACTTACGGCTATTATTGTGAAATCCTTTTAGTTAGGCTGTTAGTCCAATAACAAAAACATTATTTTTTTGATGAATTTTTTAGATTTTTTGATTACTTTTGTATCAGAATTTTATCAAAAACAAAACTATTGTCATAATTATGTTATTTCAGGTAATAAAAAATAATTTTATAAGTAATCTTACTAACTTTTTTCCACAAGAAGACACAAAAACACTTTCAGATGTTGATGTGATGGAAGAAGAAATAGAAGAACGTGGTCTTATTGTCTTCAATGACGACCATAATAGCTTTGATTACGTCATTGATACACTTATAGAAGTTTGCAAACACGGAGAATTGCAGGCAGAACAATGTACGCTGATTATTCATCACAAAGGCAAATGTATTGTAAAATATGGTAGCTACGAAACGCTAGAGCCTATGTGTACCGCCATTTGTGATAGAGGTATTTCTGCAGAAATTGCCTAAAAATACATTTAAAAGTTGTTTTTGAAGACACAAACAACGGCTTTTAGTTTTATATTCGTATTTCACACCTCGTACCTCATACTTCGTACCTTTTCCCTAGCTTTATGGCAAATAAAAATCAGCTTATAAGATACCTTAGTATAGATGAAATGTTGCGCAATAGACAAAAAAATTTCCCTACAAAAGCCGCCATTATTGCTGTCATACAAGAGCGCACAGACAAAGAATATTCTGCCTCTTCTTTGGAGAAAGATTTGAGAGCAATGAGA
Source organism: bacterium (assembly GCA_025362415.1). Lineage (GTDB taxonomy): Bacteria > Bacteroidota > Bacteroidia > Cytophagales > Thermonemataceae > JANYGM01. Next base: position 4,916 of record JANYGM010000292.1, on the reverse strand, counting down.
GATGGTTTTTTTGCGCCAATAGAATTTAATAATGTAGAAAGAGGCTACTTTTATGGCACAAAAAACAAAGGAAAAGATAAAAAAATAACTTATGAACTTGATTTAGAATATCGTTTTTTGTCTATTAGTTTATCCAAAAATGATGTTTTTGCCCTTAATTTGGCAGAATCTGTACTGCAAGGGTTCAAAGATGTAGGCATTTTGAGTGGTTTTTCTGATGCTGTGGATAAGGTGATGGACGCAGTAGAAATACGTAAGCAACTAGGAAACGACCAGAAAAAAAACGCCATTGTACAACTTTCTACGCCTACCTACACAAAAGGACGTGAACTGCTTTCTGACCTTGTGAGAGCAATAAATGAAGGTAAACAAGTGAATTTTATTTACCACAAATTTGCTAATCAAGCTAATTTATCAGCAGAAAATCAGCCAAAAAATCAAGCAGAAAAACAAGAAAATGATTTGTTGCGTGTGGCTCACCCTTATTTACTGAAAGAATTTAAAGGGCGTTGGTATATGATAGCTTATACAGATGCTAGAAAAACCATACAAACTTTTGGTTTGGATAGAATAAGTGATTTGCTTATTTCTCAAAAAAGTGCTATCCCGCCTGAAAAACACAATTTTTCCCCAGAAAATTATTACGAAAATTGCTTTGGTGTAACACGCAAAGCTGATGAACGCATTGAAAAAATCATTTTGTCTTTTAATACTTTTCGTGGAAATTATATCAAAACGCAACCTCTTCATCACACACAGCAAGAACTTGTCAATAATGACCAAGAATACCGTATTTCTTTAGATTTGATGATAAATTTTGATTTAATAATGGAAATTTTAAGCTACGGAGATGACGTAAAAGTCTTAGAACCAATACGTTTGGTAGATGAAATGAAAAATACTTTGCAAAAAACACTCAATAGATATTCAATTACGAATTAAAAAAATCAATAAAACTAAATTAGAAGCTTCACCATCTTGTTTGATTTGTAATTCCATAACTTTTAAATTATCAAATTATTTGTAAATTTGTAATTGTAAATTTACTAAAAAATTATCAAAAAACACTAAAATTATGGCATTCACAGATTATAAAAACCTCACTATTTTGAAGGCTAAACACCCTCAAATTATAGTAAATTCAGAAAATTTTATTCCTGAGTTACCGTTACTAGAAATAGAAGCAACTTTACAAAAAGACATAATAAAAAATCTGCAGACCTATCGTGGTAATGACTTTTATGAAACAGAAACACTTATTTCGCCTATTTTACGCTATATTTGGCAAAATATGTATTGGGAAGATATGAATATGTGGACACACCAAGCCATCAAATATGATGATGATTTGGCAGGCGTGCCTGATTTTGTGTTTACGCATCTTGACCAAAAGCAATACGAAATTTTATCTTATCCAATTATCACGACAGTTGAGGCAAAAGCTGATAATTTTGTGGAAGGTTGGGCGCAATGTATAGCGCAAATGCTTGCTTGTCAGAAACTTAATACAAAGCCCAACGTAATTATTTATGGCATCGTGACGACAGGCAAAGTCTGGGAATTTGGAAAATTAGAAGGAGATATCTGCATCAAAAATATTGATTTTTGTGTTATTGGCAATTTACCCAAACTAATAACTATTCTTTCCTATTTGCTAGGAGAAGGCAAAAAACAATTATAGTTTTTTTACTTTATTGATTTGTTTTTTGTGAAAGAAGTTTATATTTGTGGATATTTAACAGCCAAACTTCCCTAAATAAATATAAATATAATCTCAATGGACAAATTTTCTTATATTGCCAATGCTCACGGTGAGTACATTGATGGGCTTTACAAGTCTTACAACCAAAATCCTGCTAGTGTTGATGAAAGCTGGCAAAAATTCTTTGAAGGATTTGATTTTGCCAACAAATTCCCTGAAAATGCTACCAATAGTGGTGCAAATGCCATAAAAAGCACTTCTACATCATCTCAAAATACTTCATCAAATATTTCTTCTGATGATATTCTTAAAGAAGCAAAAGTAGCACAACTTATCTATGCTTACCGTTCTAGGGCGCATTTGCGTGCTAACACAAATCCTATACGTGAGCGCAAAGCACGTCAGTCGTGGCTTGATTTGAAAGATTTTGGACTTTCTGAAAGTGATTTGGAAACAGTTTTTCAATCAGGAAACGACATTGGAATAGGTGCTGCCACACTTTCTAAAATTATCTCTTCTCTAAAACATATTTACGAAAATACTATTGGTTTTGAGTATATGTACATCAGAGACCCAGAAGTTTTGGAATGGCTCAAAAATAAAATTGAAAAAGATGCCCTTAGTTTCTCGCCTGACACTAATTTTAAGAAACATATCCTTTCAAAACTTAATGAGGCGGTTGTTTTTGAAAACTTTTTGCATACAAAATATGTAGGTCAAAAGCGTTTTTCTTTGGAAGGTGGCGACAATACTATCACTGCCCTTGATGCCATTATCAATAAAGTAGTTGATTTGGGCGCAAAAGAAGTAGTGATTGGTATGGCGCACAGAGGACGTTTGAATATCCTTACCAATATTATGAGAAAAACTTACGAGCAGGTTTTTTCTGAATTTGAAGGCACAGCAACCCCTGATTTGGAGCTTGGAAGTGGTGATGTAAAGTACCACATGGGCTATTCTAGCGTGATAACGACCCCAGCAGGGAAAACTGTTAATATGCGTCTTGCACCTAATCCTTCTCATTTAGAAACAGTTAGCTCTATTGTGGAAGGCTATGTAAGGGCGCAAATTGATGAAGAACACTTTGATTCTCATCTGATTTTGCCTATTCTTTTACACGGAGATGCAGCAGTTGCGGGGCAAGGAATTGTGTATGAAGTTACGCAAATGGCTAAGTTAGAAGGATTTAAGACAGGTGGAACTATACATTTTGTTATCAATAATCAAGTTGGTTTTACAACTGATTTTGAAGATGCTCGTTCTAGTATTTATTGTACGGATATTGCCAAAATCATTGATGCACCTATTTTGCACGTAAATGGTGATGATGCAGAAGCAGTTGTATTTTGTGCGCAACTTGCGGCAGAATACCGCCAAAAATTTCAGCAAGATATTTTTATTGATATGGTTTGCTACCGTAAATATGGGCATAATGAGTCTGATGAGCCACGTTTTACACAACCAACGCTTTATAACATCATCAATAAGCACCCAACGCCACGAGAAGTTTATTCTAAAAAACTGATTGAAAATGGTTTTGATGCGGAGCTTGTCAAAGAGATGGACGTACAACTTAAAGCAATGCTTCAAGAACGTCTTAATGAGGTGAAACAGAAGGCTTTACCTTACATATTTTCGCAATTAGAAACTGATTGGTTGAAACTTCGCCGTTCAAAACTAACGGATTTTGAAAAATCACCAGAAACAGGCATTTCTATTGATGTCATCAATAAAGTTGGTGAAGCTATTGCAAAACTTCCAGAAGGTTTTAATACGCTAAAACAGGTTACAAAGCTGATTGCAGACAGAAAAGACAATTTTTTTGGCAAAAAACAACTTGATTGGGCGTGTGCAGAACTTTTAGCTTATGGTTCTATTTTGCTAGAAAACAAAATTGTACGCCTAACAGGGCAAGACGTGAAACGTGGGACGTTTTCACACCGTCAAGCCGTTTATTCTGATAGTGAAACCAATGCAAAATATTCTAGTTTAGACCATATCACGCCAGACCAAAAACAGCCTTTCCGCATTTTTAACTCACATTTGTCTGAATATGGCGTAATGGGTTTTGAATTTGGTTATTCTATGGCAAATCCTAATGCGCTTGTCATTTGGGAGGCACAATTTGGAGATTTTGCTAATACTGCACAAGTAATTATTGACCAATTTATTGCTGCCACAGAAACAAAATGGCATCAAATGATTGGATTGGTACTTTTGCTTCCTCACGGCTACGAGGGACAAGGTCCAGAACATTCTTCTGCCCGTTTGGAGCGTTTTCTGCAAATGTGTGCGGAAGAAAATATGGTTGTTACTAATATCACGAAAGCAGCTAATTTGTTCCACGCAATGCGCCGCCAACTTGCTTGGGAGTTCCGTAAGCCACTAATTGTGATGTCGCCAAAATCTAATTTGCGTGATACTGATTTTGTGTCTTCTCCTTTGGAAGATTTTACGAAAGGTTGTTTTCAAGAGGTTTTAGATGATGATTTTGTGGACACTAAAAAAGTACGAAAAGTGCTTTTATGTTCTGGGAAAGTGGCTATTGATATGCTCCGCAAGCAACGCACAGAAAATATTAAAGATGTGGCAATCATTCGTTTGGAACAATTATATCCATTTCCGCAAAAACAACTGGACGAAATATTGAAAAAGTACAAAAAAGTAAAACCAGTTTGGGTACAAGAAGAGCCTAAAAATATGGGTGCTTTTGGCTTTATGTTGCAGCATTATGGCGCAATAGATTGTATTTCTCGCAAGGCAAGTGCTTCACCAGCAACAGGTTACAATAAAATTCATATCAAAGAACAAGAAGAGCTTTTGAAAAAAGCCTTTGAATAAGTTTTATTGAATTAATAGTTTCTCCAAATCTTTGAAATTTGGAGAAACTTGTTTTAGTGCTAATTTTTAAGAATACTAAGCGACTGAATTTAATAAATTTGAATACAATTTATGTACATAGTCAAGGCTAAAATTAAAAATTTTTCAACTTATGGTAATCAAAAATTACTAAGAAGAGGCTCACCTCATTTCCTTCCAAATACAGAAGTAGTATTATGTCATTTTTACAACTTGCAATACAACATTCATCATAAATTATGGGTGAGAGGAATACATAAGTCTGGATTATTAAAAACAAGACCCATATATTTTAAATTTTTGACAGAGTTAAAATTAGAGGAAGTTCTAAATCCAACAGCAAAAACTTTAAACT
>JANYGM010000284.1 GCA_025362415.1 bacterium | reverse complement strand
GAATTTTTCAATAAACATAAAGCCCACTATTCCTACCACAAAGCTAGTACCAGCCAATGTAGCAGCAAAAAAAAGCCTTTCTAATTGTTTATAAAAGATTGTTTTGGACATAAAAATAAAAATAATAACCTAGTGGCAGCCTGCAAAGCTACAAAAAAACTGCAATTTTATTATATTTTATGATAATATTTTAGATTAGTCTTATTTTTATGTAATTTTGTGAATAGCCTTTTATCCCTCTTTACTGTTAGTTATGAAAAATCTATTATGAGAAAAATTCTGTTTATATTCTTTTGTTTATGTTTTTTTTCACTCAAAAGCCAAGCCACACATATTGTAGGTGGTGAAGTAAGGCTTATTTATCTTGGTACAAACGACAATTACAGGATTATTCTTAATCTTTATTTTGACAATATCAACGGTTCTCCTACTGCGGTGGGGCAAACGCTCAATGTGGGTATTTATAGTAAAACTACTCGCAATAGAATAGAATTTTTTAATCTTAGGCAGCTAAGTCAGTTAGAAGTGCCTTATAGTAGTGATGCTTGCCAAACAGGTACACTTTCTACAAAAATTATTGTTTATTCTGTTGATGTTCAACTAAACCCTGCACTTTATAGTGATGCAGGAGATTATTTGATGGTTTGGGAAAGATGTTGCAGAAATAATGTTATCACTAATATTATTTTGCCTGGTGCTGCTTCCAACGCTTTTTATGCAGAATTTCCTGCTATTAGGCGTGCTGGGCAACCTTTTCGTAATACTTCCCCAGATTTGGGAACGCCACCTAGTGATTATCTTTGCCTTAACCAAACTTCTAGTATTAAGTTTGGAGGCACAGACCCAGATGGAGATGTGTTAGTTTATTCATTGGTCACACCCTACAATGGCACAGCTCCACAAACAAATCCCACACCATTTGAAAGCCCCACTCCGCCACCTAATTATCCCGTCACTATCCCTAATATTGAATGGCAAAGCGGATTTAATGCCACAAATGCCATTACAAGTAATTCGGGGCAACCACTTTCTATCAATGCTACAACAGGGCAGCTTTCTGTAAATCCTAATTTAATTGGACTTTTTGTTTTTTCTGTAAAATGTGAAGAGTTTAGGAATGGCGCAAAAATAGGCGAAATCAAACGAGATTATCAGTTTTTAGTAAGAAATTGTCCTATAAATTTTCCCCCTATACTTAGTGTAGATACACCACAAGGCAACATTTATGACCCAAATGTAAAAATGATAATGGATTTGGAGAAAAAGGATACTACTTGTTTCAAACTTACTATCAGAGATACGCCAGGAGATGTAATTAGCCAAATAAAAATAATTCCCGTAAGTTTTGGCATTACTAGCGCAGACTATACAATAAGTGCCACAAGGTTACCAATAGACGGTTCTGGTGTAGTGGTGGCATACATTTGTTGGAATACTTGCAAAATCAGTAGGACATTAGCAGAAACATTTATTTTTGATATAAAAATTTTTGATGGTGGTTGCCCTGTTGTGGGTACTGACACTAAACGCATTACGCTGTTTGTAAATCCCAAAGAAAGAATATTGCCTCTTATTTCTGTGGTAGGAAGTACGCCTAATTTTGACCCTATTACAAGAGAAGCAAACGTAAATCTAAGTGATAGTTTGCGTATTGATATTGAGGCAAAAGACATACAGAACCGCTTAATAACGCTTTCTGCGGTAGGCATTGGCATTGATTTTACACAATACAATGCAAGTTTTACTCCAAAAACAGGAAAAGGAATTTTACGCTCTTCTTTTAGGCTCACTACTAGTTGTGATGACCTAAAAGCAGGTGAACAAACCAGTATCAAAATAAAATTTAAGGTAAGCCAGCAAGAAGGCTGCTCTCCGTTTGCGGATAGCCTTATTGTGAATATCAAAATTAAAGATGGCGAACCCAATTTTGCTGATTTTGTGCCTTATAATGCTTTTACACCCAATGGAGATGCAAAAAACGCTTATTACACGCTAGACAATCTTCCCAAAGAAAGTTGTATTTATAATTTTCGTACATTTGTAGTTTACAACCGTTGGGGCAAAGAAGTATATCAAACCACGAATAAAGATTTTAAATGGGAGGCAAAAAACTTGCCTAGTGGCTTGTATTACTATTATTTGGACTATAATCAGAAAAAATATAAAGGATATATTACAGTTTTGTATTGATGTTGATGGACAATTACGTTTCCCACTTTTTATTACTTTTGCCATCTGCTTCAACTGACAGAACACGGATTTTGGAGTATATATTCGTTGGTTTGTGGGCTGGTTCTACACCTTGTGCCGTTACGACTAAATTTTAAAAACTTTTGAAAATTCTTCCCATTTGTCAATATGGGTGCCATTTATAGTCTGTTTATGGTTTGTTCAGGTACGTATTGGTCAATATTTTCGGAATAAGAATTATTATTGTCAGTTATTTGTAAGTATTTAATAATCTGTTTAGCCATATAGCGCACATTAGAGATGA
>JANYGM010000146.1 GCA_025362415.1 bacterium | reverse complement strand
ACACGTTTGAGGCTATCAAACTTGATGGTTTCTTTGTTTTCACTAGAAAAATCTATTAACTGATGTACATTATTCTCTGCTGGGCTGATGTTTTTTTCAGTAGAATAAATTTTGAGAGGAATATTATTGATAAAAAGATTCATTATTTAATTGTGAATTGTGAATGGAATACAATTTTACGAAAAAACTTCATAAAAACACTAAAAAATGTTAGAAAGTTAGAAAAAGAAGCTTAAAAAAGATTTTTATAAAATATTTGCGCAAAAGTTTTTTTTTGTGTTACTAAAATTGTTATATTTACGGTTAAAATCTAGTCTAATAATTTTTCAACTTATCTATAAATTCTAATGAATAGAATATTACTAAATACAAAACGAACGTGGCTAATGCTCGTAGTTTTGTTGGGTGTAAGTTTACAAAACGCTCTTGCGCAAGTAAGTAATTACACTTTTGCTGCTTCTACAAGCACATATACTCCTATTACAGGAGGAACACCAATGGTTTTATTACCAACTGCAACAGCCGTATTTGCTTCTTCTTCAATATTTAATAATGATGTGAATGGGGCAAATACAACCAATACGGGTTTTCCTATTGGTTTTACGTTTAAGTATAATAATACTGATTTTACTAATTTTGCTATCTCTGCTAATGGTTTTATTAGATTAGGAAGTGGTACGTTTGCTAGCTCTTCTACAACATTGCCTATTTCTAGCACACTTACCACAACGCCTAATATTATAGCTCCAATGGCTATCAATACAGTTGTGGGACTTCGTGCTACTGCTGCCACTACTACTGGTTCTCCTGATGTAGTGGTGGTTTCTGCTGCTGGTATAGACTTGGGCGTACGTGTATTTGGTGCTGGTGTGCCTGTAGGCGCAACTGTAACGGCTATTCTGGGGAATACTGTAACACTTTCTGCGCCACTAACTGCTACTGCTGCTGCTGCGTTATTATCTTTTGCAGGTGAAATCCGTTATCAAACAACTGGTGTAGCACCAAACCGCAGACTTACTGTTCAATGGAAAAATTGCGCAAGAAATACAACAGCACCTGCAGAACTTATCAATCATCAACTTGTTTTGGAAGAAACTACAAATAACGTGGTTTTTAAATATGGTGATATTAGCATAACTGTAGCAAGTACGGCACAAGTTGGCTTGAAAGGCTTTAATGAAACTGATTTCAACAACCGTACAACCACAACAGATTGGACCGCAACTACTGCTGGTGCAACTGCTGCTGCCAATTGTACTGTTAATGCAACTATAAAACCTGCCATTGGTCAAGTATATACATTTTCTCCTAATACAACGGCTTGTATTGCACCAGGCGGAGTAAATGTTACTAATCTTAATTCTACTTCTGTAACACTTAATTGGGCAAGTTCTCCACTCTCAACTGGTGGCTATAATGTAGAATACCGTTTGTCTTCTACTGCGCCTGCAGGGGCTTTTACCTTAGTAACAGGTAGTCCTTTTACTGGTACAACGGCTAATGTTACGGGGCTTACTACCACATCAACTTATCAATGGAGAGTACAAAGTGTGTGTGCTGGACCTACAACAAGCACGTTTTTACCTGCATTTTATCAAAGTGTTTTCACTACACTTGCCGCTTGTGTAGCACCTAATACACTGATTTCTAGTGGGATTACTTCTACTGATGCTACACTTTCTTGGACAGGAAACCTTACCGCAACAGGTTATACATTAGAATATAGACAAGTAGGAACAATACCTTATACAAGTGTTGCAGTAGCTGGTACAACTACCACCATTACAGGGCTTACAGTAGGCACAAGCTACGAATGGCGTGTTACGAGTAATTGCGCTGGGGCAGTACCTACAGCAGTAAGTACACAAGTTACTTTTACTACTGTTTGTAATACCTCTTCATTACCTTATACGCAAGATTTTGAAGGAATAACGGCTAACAATCAAATACCTGCTTGTATGGCAATAAGTAGCACAAGCAAGTGCCTCACTTATATAACACAACAAACAACCTATAACCGCACTCCTCGCTCTGGAAGTAAATTTGCTTCTTTTGTCTATGGTACTGCAGCAACAGGAGAGTATTTTTATACTGTGCCTCTTCAAATGACAGCAGGGGTAACTTATCAGTTTTCTACTTGGTATATTACTGACGGTTTTACTGGCTGGACAAATTTAGATGCGTGGGTAGGACCTAATCAAAACTCTACTGGACTTGTGGCAATTTCTGGCGCAAGTGCTACAAATCTTACTAATACGGCTCATCAAGAATTAGCAGGCACTTTTACAGTACCAACTACAGGAGTTTACTATGTTGCCTTACGTTGTCTAGCTACTAGCTTTACTCCTTGGTATTTAAGTTTTGATGATATGTTTGTTGGCTTACCGCCTGCTTGTATTGTACCAAATGGTATTACTGTGCCAACAGTAGGTACAACTACTGCTACCGTAAATTGGAATGCCGTAGTAGGTTCTAATGGTTATAATGTGCAATACCGTGCAGTAGGCGCACCTACTTTTACGGCTTTTGCTGGAAATCCTGTTACTGTGGGTACTTCTGCTAACCTAACTGGGCTTAGTGCTAGTACAAACTATGAAGTACAAATACAAAATATTTGTACTCCCGTATTGTCAAGTGCTTATTCTTTTTCTGGTACATTTACTACTACTTGTGCGCCTGTCAACACATTTCCTTATTTTGAAGGATTTGAAGGGATTAGCGTAGATAATGAATTACCTAATTGTATGGCAAGAACAAGCAATACACTTTGTCTTACTTATGCAGCTAGCCCAACTACAACTCCTGCCACACTTTATAACCGTATTCCTCGTACAGGTAATAAATTTGGTTCTTTCTTGTATAATACAGTTGCGGGGGGGAATTATTTTTATTCAGCACCATTAGCACTTATTGCGGGGAAAACTTATGATTTCTCCACTTGGTATATTACTGATGGGCTGGCTGGCTGGACAACCTTAGATGCTTGGGTAGGTCCTAATCAAAATCCTACAGGGCTTGTAGCTATTGCTGGAGCAACTGTTTCAGCACCAACCAATACCACTTATCAGCAATTAGCGGGTTCTTTTGTCCCAACCACAACTGGTACTTACTATGTAGCTTTACGCTGTGTGGCTACTTTTCCACCTTATTATTTGAGTTTTGATGATTTATCTGTCATTTCTCCTTGTGTGGGTGCAGCTTTTACAACGCTCACGCTCCCTGCTGGTTCTACCACAGCAACATATAATCAAACTATTGCCGCAACGGGTGGTGTTGCTCCTTATACATTTACAGTAACCAATGGTACTTTGCCTGCTGGACTTACCTTAAATGCAACAACAGGTGTAATTTCTGGTACACCAACAACAGTAAATATCAATCCGCCTAATTTTACGGTGACTATTTCTGATGCGACAAGTTGCACAACTAATAAAAATTATAGTATTACTGTTACTGGGCTTCCTTGTACCACTATCACTGTAACGCCAATAACAGTTCCTGCAGCAACATTGGGAACTTTATATGCACCTATAGTATTTGCAGCTACTGGTGTGACAGGTGCTACTTATTCGTATTCTATTGCATCTGGCACATTGCCATCTGGTATGAGCCTTACTGCTACTGGCACTAATGCTGGTCGTTTGACTGGTACACCAACAAGCGTACCTGCCTCGCAACTTATTACTATCAAGGCACTTATTACAACAGGACCTTCTGCAGGTTGTTTTGGAACAGTTGATATAACACTAGTTGTTAATTGTCCTCCAATGACATTTACACCTGCTACTATTCCTGATGCAGTTATCAATGCACCTTACACACAAAATTTTGATGCTACGTATGCTGGTGCAAGTGGCGGATTTACGTATGCTGTTACTGCAGGGACTTTGCCCGCAGGTTTTACCCTTACTACTGCTGGTGTGCTTTCAGGCATAGGATTAGCACTTTCTGCTCCTGCATCAATAACAATAAAAGCAACACGTGGAAATGGTTGTAACATCTCACAAACTTACACTTTTGGAGTTGTACCTACAATAGCTGCCCCAGTTCAATTAAACCCTATGCAAATAAGTTCTAGTTCATTTAGGGCAAGATGGCAACCTGTGGCAAGAGCTGTAAAATACCGTTTGTATGTAGCTACAAGCAATAATTTTGATGGTGGTTCTTTTGCTATTGGTTATGTAGGTCTTGCAGTTGTTGGTGATACTTCTATTTTGGTGCAAAATCTCAAACCAGAAACGAAATATTACATTCAAGTAACAGCTGTTAGTTCTGCTGATGAGGTTTCTCCTTATTCTAATCTGAAAGATGCCACTACTTTGAGTGCTATTACTGGTATTGATAACGCACTTTCTAACCAAGTAAAAGTATCTCCAAATCCAAGTAAGGATAAATTTTTGGTTGATTTCGGAACTTTGAATTTAGGAAAAACTACTGCTCGTGTATATGATGCGCAAGGAAAACAAGTTTTCTCTTCTGAAATAAGTACAAATGCTAGTGGAAATGCTAATCAAACCACTATTTCGCTTGGAAATATGGCAAATGGCATTTATTTGTTAGAAATTACTTCTAATAAAGGACGCATTTTGAAAAGATTAGTAAAAGAATAAAAGCCCCATAACTCTCAAAGGGGAATAAAGACAAAAGCCACTCAAATTTGAGTGGCTTTTGTTTTATAAATAATTGACAATCAATGTTTTGTATTTATTCGTAATCCGTAATTGATAATTCGTAATTGAATTACTTGTTTCCTATTTCACTTTTCAGCCTTTTTTCCATTTTGATACAAAGATTTTCCATATCCATAGCCATTATTTCATCATTTGTGGCATTTCTGATAGTATCTGCAAGCCCGTTGATTATTTCTATACAAAAGCGTTTCATCTCGTGAACTTCCATATCTTTTGTCCAAAGGTCTATTTTTA